>CALWHB010000001.1 GCA_944380275.1 uncultured Christensenellaceae bacterium
CGTCGATTTAGCTAAACAAGTATTCTAAAATAAGGCAAAATATATTTATATCCAGCCATAATATTTCTTAAAATCCCCGAATTACAACCTTCGGGGATTTTTTATGATATTGTTTGAGTGCAAGTGTTTTTATGCGCGGTCCAAATGTAATGTGATTTTTTGTCGTTTAAAATTTCAATAAAATTTTGTACGGATTGATTTATTTTTTTCAGGATGCTTTACAGTTTGTAATCATCTTGAATTTAAAACAGAATATTTATTTACAATTATTTTATTAAGAGTTTTGTGCCAAAATATATAGATAAAACGGATATATGATTATTGTTGATTTTATTGTAAATCCAGTTTGCGACCAACTAATTACCCCTGATATCCGTGTCGCTGAAACACACGCATTTTTGGCGTGCTTTTCAAAGAATTTTCTATTTTTTTGCACCGTTTTATACATATTAAGCATTTCAATGCGTGACATTGCGCGTTGTCATGCCGCTGAAAACTTTTTAAGTCGTCGGTTTTGTTTTCAATTAAATTATACCGCTTTTAATGCACTGTTAAATTTATATGTATGTAGTGATTGATAATCTGATTTGTCATTGTCGGATGAAAAATATTGTGAGCCGTATTTGCGCTCAGTGTTTCTGTGCTTATTTATTTTATTAAAATATTTTACTTTGTCTTTCAGGTGTGCTATCATTATAGTGCAGAAGGTAAAATATGCTTGAAAAATGCGCTATTGAAGAAAATATAAATAATTTCAAAGGGAACGTCAAAAAGCTTTCCGGTATTTCAGGTCGTGAAGTCAGGATTGTTGCTGCTACAAAAACGCAGCCCAAAGAACTTCTGGATTTTATAGCCGAAAAGTCGCTTTTGTCTGACGTCGGAGAAAACAGAGTTCAGGAGTTTGTTGAAAAATACGACCCTGAAAGCAGTCTGAATTACCATATAATCGGGCAACTCCAGTCAAATAAAGTTAAGTATATTGCCGGCAAAGTGGTTCTGATTCACTCTCTTGACAGATATTCTCTTGCTGACGAAATACAGAAACAGTCAGAAAAAAGAGGTATTATAAGCGATTGCCTGGTTGAAGTAAATATGGGCAGCGAGCTTACAAAAGGCGGCATAAATCCCGATGAACTGCATGGTTTTGTGGAAGGACTCAGAAAATATGCCAATATCAGAGTGAAAGGAATAATGAGCGTTATGCCAAACGTGCAGATATCTCCTCTGATAGAATATTATAAAAAGTTTGCCTTGCTTTTTGCCGGGCTTGAAAATATCAGAGGCGGCAACGTGTCGCCGGATATTTGTTCGTGCGGCATGTCTAACGACTATGCGCCCGCAATCGAATACGGCGGGTCGAACATGGTAAGACCGGGCAGAATTCTGTTCGGCGCAAGAAATCAGTAAGAGGTTTAGTATGGACGACAACGACAGAAGAAGATTCAATAACGACGAAAACGACTATTATACCAATAATAGCCGCAGAATTCCCAACTTGCCGCCGCGTACGACGTATGGCGCGTCGCAGGGTTTAGGCGTTCGCAGGGACGGAGTCCCCTCGGGAAACGACAGGACTTATTCCGCACAAGACAACTTCGGTGGAAGAGCAGTGCCTTCTTCCGTTCAGAACACGGGTGCGGCAAGACAGTACGACAGGTCTGTGCCTCCGCAAAGCGTGCAAGGAAATTACGGCTCTTATTCTGCGGCGCAAAGACCTTCTTACGCAGGACAGGCTGCGCCTTATCCTCAGGGGCAAGTGCCTTATTCTCCGCAAGGGAATTATCAGCAGCAGGGCAATTATGCTCCTCAAGGAGGATACAGACCTGCTCAGGGCGGTTATGTTCCTCTTCAGAGCGGCTATCCTCATGGAAATTATCCTCAGCAAGGCGGCGCAGCAGGTTATCCTCAAAATCAAGGGCAGTACGACGAGCGCGATTTTTCTTATGAAAACGTACAGGCGCAGCAGTCAGAGCAAAAGAAGAAACGCGGATTTTTCGGTTTCGGTAAGCAGAAGAAAGACGAAATCGACCCGACAAATATGGGCAACGTTATTATTACAGAGCCGCGTTCATACGACGACGTGCGCGTTATTATCGACGGTCTGAGAAAAAGACAGGCAATAATAATTGACCTTTCAAAGGTTTCTGACAAAGATTCTCAAAGAATACTCGACTTCCTCAGCGGAGCGATATACGCTCTCGGCGGTGCGCAACAGAGAATAAACGACCATATGTTCCTCTTTACGCCTGAAGGGGTTATGATTCAGGGGCCGGCGTCGCTGAGAAACAAATACAGATAACAGGGCAATTTCAGACTATGTCGGAAAAAATCAAAAAATACAGAATTTATATTTTTGAAGTGCTGTTTTTTGCCGCACTTCTTGCGGTCGACCTTATTTCTAAGGCGGCAGCTTTTGCTTTTCTTGAAAAAAAAGGCGGTAGTTACGTCGTTTTTGAAGGAATTTACGAGCTAATCGAAGTGCATAACGACGGTGCGTCTTTCGGGATATTCGGCGGACAGACGACTATGCTTTCTATATTTACCGCGATTGCCATGGTTGCGCTTGTGGGTATGCTTATATGGAGGCCGAAATCTCCCAAACTGTTCAGGTACGGTGTAATCGCAGTTGTGGCAGGAGGAGTCGGCAATCTGATAGACAGACTTGCGTACGGATATGTGCGCGATTTTATCGACTATACGTTCCTGAAAACATTTTTCGGTATTCAGAATTTCGGAGTGGGTAATATTGCAGACATTTTTGTGCTTGTCGGACTGCTTTGTCTTATGGTTTACGTGTTCTTCGGGTACAAAGAAGGGGATTTTGACAAAAATCCGTCTTTGTCGGGAAAAATCCCCGAAACCGTCGTCGTAAACGAAGGAGAAGAGCAAAAACCCGTAAAACAGGAAGAAGAAAAGGGGCTGACTCAAAGCTCAGACGCTATCTCAGAAAACCGTGGGTCCGACGATTTTGCACGGGAAGACAGTGAAAAGACGATAAGCGAAGAAGACAATATTACAGGAGAAACTGGTTTGTCGAACACGGAAAATTATGTAGCCGAAAAGGTTGTGTGTGTGCGCAGAAAAATAAATTCAGAAATTGAAACCGATGAAAAATCATGCGTTGAATTGAAAAAATCTGCAACAAAAAACAACGCGCGCGGTGATGCCGTGAAAGGCGGCGCAGACAGATGAGTGAAGATAAATGGATAACAGCGATTGCGCAACGGACGGGAGAAAGACTGGACGTTTTTGTCGCTGAAGTCGCGTCCTGTACCCGTTCTCACGCAAAGACCCTTATAGAAGACGGAAACGTGACGGTAAACGGTTTGAAAGCCTCCAAAAGCGGGCTTTCTGTCAGAATTGGCGATAAAGTAGAAATCGTAAATCCCGCGCCTAAAGAACTGAATCTTATGCCGCAGGATATTCCTGTGGAGATAATATGGCAGGACGACGACTTAGCCGTTGTGAACAAACCGCAGGGTATGGTAGTGCATCCTGCACCTGGTTCTTACGACAATACCCTTGTCAACGCGCTTTTGTTCAAACTCGATTCGCTCAGCGGAATAAACGGAGTTGCGCGTCCCGGCATAGTGCATAGGCTGGATAAAGATACTTCAGGATTGCTTGTGGTGGCAAAAAACGACTTTGCTCATACGTCGCTGCAAAAGCAGATAGCCGAAAAGAGTGCGAAAAGATTTTATTATGCGCTGCTCGACGGGGTTGTAGAGAAGGATAACGGAGAGATTAGAAATTTTCTTGCGCGCAGTACCTCTGACAGAAAAAAATATGCAGTGGCTAAAGACGGAAGGCTTGCGATAACTCTTTATAAAGTTGTGAAGAGATATCCTGCGTATTCTTTTGTCGAATACGAACTGAAGACGGGAAGAACGCATCAGATAAGGGTTCACTCCAGATACATAGGGCATCCCGTTGTAGGTGATAAGACTTACGGCGGCAGCGATAAATTCGGATTGAAAGGACAGCTGCTGCACGCATATAAACTTGTGCTTACGCATCCGAGGACAGGTGAAGAAATGACGTTTACCGCGCCTCTTCCGGATTATTTTCAAAATGTTCTCGATAAGCTGGACGGCATTGAAAAATAATTCTTATATTGCCGATTTCAACTCCGGCGGAAAGCATAAACAAGAGGACGGGTCGTGCGTTGTAATCGCGCCGTAAAGGTACATTGATACATCTGACCGAAAAACGAAAAATTAAACGCTCTGACAGAAAAGAGCGTTTTTTTGTTTAAACAGCTTTTTGACATAAAACGTCTGATAAGCCGATATTTGCGAAAATCCGATTAAACTTACGCGATATTCAGGTATAAATATGTTTCAGTCTTTTTGCAGTAGTTCTTTGTGTTCGTTTGCGGTAACGGTCGCGCTGTTGTATACGGTATACAATACCATGCCGGGTTTTCCGCACGGATGACGTCTTAAGTTGCGTCTTTGCGTATAGTCGCATACGGTCTTCGTGCCGGGTTGTGCCTGAGAGTAAAAACACGCTATTTCGCAGGCGGTCTGAATAACGCTGTCGGGAATTTCTCTGCCTTCTGTAAATACGATGGTATGCGAACCATGAACGTCTTTTGCGTGTACCCACAAATCTCCTCCGTTGGCAAGCTTGAAAGTGAGTTTGTCGTTTTGAAGATTGTTTTTTCCTACTGCTATCGTAAACCCGTCTGTTTCGTAAAAATACGGCTGGGCAGTTTTTGTGCGGGTTTTATTGCGCCTTCCGGAAGGTTTAAGCGCGCCTGCTGCAATGAGTTCTGATTCAACTTCTGCGATTTCGTCGTCGGTAGAGCATACTTCGATTGACGGAGCGATGCTGAGCAGATATTCGAGTTCCTGACTTGTTTCTTCTATCTGTTTCGTTACGACTTCAAGGGTGCGTTTCTGCTTGGAGTATTTCTTAAAATACTGTTGCGCGTTCTGTCCCGGGGTGAGCCTTTCGTCGAGAGGTATGACAACGTCGGGAGCGTCTTCTTCGTAATAGTCCTGCACGGTTACGCATTTGTCGCCTCTGTTGATTTTGTAGAGATTGGCGGTGAGCAGTTCTCCGTAACGTTTATTCTTTTCAAGTCCTGACGCCTCTGACAGTCTGCCGTGACATTTTTCAAGACGTTTTCTGAGTTTCGTAACTGCGGCGGCATGTGCCTTTCTGAGATGTTTTGTGTGTTCGTTTCTTCTGTATTTTTCGTCCTTTTTGCCTATGCATTTTTCAACCGCGTCACTCAGCGTCGAGGCTGAAGTGAAAGTGTAAGAAGAGGATTTGTACGGGAAGATATAATAGTCGTCTTCTACGCCGTCGGAAATGCTGCAACAGGGCGAATATACGTCTGTATCGTTTATGTTGAGCAGAGTGTCGAGGTTTTTCAATATCGCGTCAATCTGCGCGTCTGAAGGTTTTGAGCAGTTGTCTGTGTCTGAAATATAGAGCAGTTCTTTTACCGTAGATACCGAAAAGCCCGAAACCGCCGACATTATAAACCCTGTAAGGTCGCTGCCGTTGTAGTTGAGAAAGGCAGATTTCAATGCCGCTTTGTCGGTGCAGGGTATCTTGTTTCTGGGCGGAAGTTCGTAGCGTACGGACGGCAGAAGACAGCGTTTTGTCGCAGAATCGTAAGACGCCTGCTTTAAAGTGTCTTTTATTTTTCCGTCTGAATCCACAAGAAGTATGTTGCTGTATCTTCCCATTGTTTCGGCAATAAGTGAGTATACGACTTCGTCGCGGAGTTCGTTGCGCGAAGTTACTGTAAAGCAGAATATGCGGTCGTCGCCGAGCATGGTAATTTTGTTTATTACACCGCCGGCAAGGCATTTTCTCAGCCTCATGCAGAACGCGGGAGCGGTCAGAGGATTTGTCTTTTTTGAAGTCGAAAGATGCAGGCGCGGGTTTTGTGCGTTTGCGGAAATCGCAACGGTGAGATTTTCACCGCCTTTGCGCACATGAAGATTTATTTCGTCGGATTCGGGCATGCTTATTTTGTCTATTTTGCCGCCGGAAAGCTTGTCGTTGAGTTCTTTGCAAAGCGCGTTGAGCGTAATAAAGTCGTTGGGCATAATTATCCTCGTTTTGTCGCATTTTTGCAACAACGTAAATATTATAAAATATTTATAAAATATTTGCAATTGTAATTGCAATAAATCGTCGATTGTGCTAAAATTATTTCACTGTGTAAAAAACTATTCAAAGTGAGGATATAAAAATGAACTACACAAAAGAACTTCTTGAAAAAGACCGCGTAAAATTTACCGTGGAAGTAAGCGAAGAGGAGTGGAAAAACGCTCTTACCAAGGCGTATGAAAAGACCAAGGGCAAATATCAGATAGAGGGATTCCGCAAGGGAAAGGTTCCCCGCAAGGTAATAGAGAACATGTACGGCGTTGGAGTATTTTTCGACGAGGCGTTGGATATAATTTTGCCTGAAACTTATACTCAGGTACTGGATAAGGAAAGCGAACTTTTCCCCGTCGACAGACCCGAAGTGGATATTATCGCAATCAGCGACAGCACGCTCAAGTATTCCGCTACCGTTCAGCTGCGCCCGACGGTAACTCTCGGCGCGTATACAGGACTCGATTTTGAAAAGAAGAGTACCGATGTCAGCGACGAAGAAGTTGAGGCAGAAATCAAAAAAGACCTTGAGAACGCCGGTTCATGGGAACCCGTGGGCGACAGAGCAGTCGCAAACGGCGACAAGTGCGTTATCGATTTCAGCGGCAGCATTGACGGCGTAAAGTTTGACGGAGGCACCGCAAAGGATTACACCCTCGTACTGGGCAGCGGTTCTTTCATCCCCGGTTTCGAAGACCAGATGGTAGGCATGAAGGAAGGCGAAACCAGAGTAGTAAAGGTTAAATTCCCTGAAGATTACCATGCGGAAAATCTTGCAGGCAAGGATGCGGAATTTGAAGTGGTTCTTCACAGCGCGACCGTTAAGAACGTTCCCGCACTCGACAACGAAACGGTTAAAGATATTTCAGAATTCGATACCGTTGACGATTATAAGAAGAGCGTTAAGGATAGAATCGCAGCAAAGAAGAACGAAGAGGCTGATTTTGCTCTTGACCAGGCTATTATGGAAAAAATCGCAGAAAACGCTCAGGTTGAAGTTCCGGAGTGCATGATTAACGATGAGGCTGAAGATATGGTAAGAGAGTTTGAGTACAGAGTTATGTACAGCGGCGGCAGCCCCGAACAGTTCTACAAGATGAGCGGACAGACGAGAGAAAACGTTCTCAACACTTATAAAACCGGTGCCGCTAAGAACGTAAAACTCAGACTTGTCATGCAGGAAATAATCAAGGCTGCCGGTATTACCGTAAGCGAAGAAGAAATAGAGAAAGATATTGAAAAATCCGCAGAAGAGGCGGCTATGGAAGTTGAAGAATTCAAGAAGAATATCAGCGACGAACATAAGAGCTATATCAGAAATTCTCTGCTTACAAAGAAGACGTTCGAATTTCTTAAGAACAACAACAATATAAAGTAATTGCGGCTTTGAAACAGGATTCTTCCTCTCCTCAGTCGGAGGGGAAGAAGAAAGTTCGTTGACAATATCATAACAGGAGGATTTGATGATGAAAAAGGACGAAATAGTAAAAAACAATATATACGTCATCGACAAGGTAGACGGGGGAGAAAGGCAGTACGACATATATTCAAGACTGCTTGAGGACAGAATAATCTTTCTTACGGACGAAATCAACGATTACACTGCGAACCTCGTTGTCGCTCAGCTCATTTTTCTTGAGGCTAAGGACAGCGAAAAGGATATCTGCATATATATAAACAGCCCCGGCGGCAGCGTAAGCGCGGGTCTTGCAATATACGATACGATACAGTACATCAAATGCGACGTCAGCACTATATGTATAGGTATGGCGGCGTCTATGGGCGCGTTCCTGCTTGCGGCAGGCACAAAGGGCAAGAGATATGCGTTGCCCAACAGCGAAATCATGATTCACCAGCCTCTCGGCGGTGCGCAGGGACAGGCGTCTGACGTTGAAATCATGGCAAATCACCTCAAGAAGACTAAGGATAAACTCACGAGAATTTTGGCGGAGAACTGCGGACAACCGTACGAGAAAGTACTTGAAGATACCGACAGGGATAATTTCCTCAGCCCTGAAGAGGCACTTAAGTACGGAATTATCGACCAGATTTATTATAAGAGGTGAATAAGCAGTGGAGCGAAACAAAGAAATAAATAAATGTTCATTTTGCGGAAGAGGCGAAGGCGAAGTCGATAAGATATTTTCAGGCCCCAACGGCGTGAATATCTGCAACGAGTGCGTGGAGTTCTGCTATGAGCTTATGGAGCAGGAGTTTACTTCTCCCGTAGGCGAAACGGATAAAAAACACGCGATTAAAGTGCCGACACCGCATGAAATAAAAGCGCAGCTTGACGAATACATCGTAGGACAGGACCAGGCAAAGAAAGTGCTTTCTGTAGCGGTTTACAATCACTACAAAAGGCTTAATTGCGAGGCTAAAGGCGACGTTGAACTTGAAAAGAGCAACGTACTTCTTTTAGGACCCACGGGATGCGGCAAAACTTTGCTTGCAAGTACGCTTGCGAAGATACTGGACGTGCCTTTCGTCGTCGCAGACGCGACGTCTTTGACTGAGGCAGGATATGTAGGTGAAGACGTTGAAAATATTCTGCTCAAACTGATTAAAAAGGCAGATTACGATATTAAACGCGCAGAAGTCGGCATTATTTATATCGACGAAATCGACAAAATCGCAAAAAAAGGCGAAAACGTATCGATTACGCGCGACGTTTCAGGCGAAGGCGTTCAGCAGGCTCTGCTCAAAATTATAGAGAGTACGGTCGCTAACGTGCCGCCCAACGGAGGAAGAAAACATCCGCAGCAGGAGTGTATACAGATTAATACCAGAAATATTCTGTTTATCTGCGGAGGAGCATTTGTCGGGCTTGAAAAAATCATAGAAAAACGTATGCAGGGCGCATCTCTCGGTTTCGGAGCGGAAATAAAGAACACAAAGACTTCGACATACGGAGAAATCTGCAACGAAATTCGTCCCGATGACCTTATAAAATTCGGTCTTATACCTGAATTTGTGGGCAGACTTCCGGTCGTCGTGTCAATCAACGCGCTTGACGAAAAAGCTCTCGTAAACATTTTGAGAGAGCCTAAAAATGCGCTTACGAAACAGTATACGTCCATGTTTGCCGACGACGGAGTGGAGCTTGTTTTTGAGGACGACGCTCTGATGGAGATTGCAGGTAAGGCTGTAAGGATGAAGACGGGCGCGCGCGGACTGAAATCTATTATGGAAAATCTTATGCTCGACGTAATGTACGATGTTCCCAGCGACAAATCGATAGAGAAAGTCGTTATAACGGGCGATTGCGTTACGGGCAAAGAAAAACCCGTGATAATCCGCCGCAAGACGGCGTAAATAAACTGCGGGCGTCAGCCCGCTTTTTTTATAAGCTAAGCTTGAATATAATATAATTGCTAAATATCTTGCCGACGCAATTTTAGATTTAATGCCGAATAATGCGCGGCAAAGACATTTAAAGAGCGCAGGACAATAATATAAAGTTCGTCTGACAGCTTATAAAACGTGAGAATACGGTTTTATAAATAAATGCGCGAGTAAATGTGCTTACCGCGCAATAAAAGACGCGCTTAGTATGGTTATAAAGATAAAGCTTTGAATAAGCTTTGCTTTGTATCTGTTGTGCCGTGCGTTGCGCTTTGTAAGACGTATTTGCATGATTGGCATAATTACGTCAGAAATTATGCCGATTTAAGCGTTTAAGCTTAAAAAGATTATTGACGATATACTGAAGGTGGAAAATGCGCCGGAAGATATACGTCAAAAAATCGAGTGCGGCAGGGTATGGGCGCATAGGCGCATACGCAAAATCGTTATAAGAATCTTAAAGCGATTATCGGGTTCTTATACCAGACCGGAAAAATACGAATCAGCCCAGAGGCGCGCCTTTATGCGTTTTTCAGCGACGCTCACTTGATAATATTATAATATTATTTGCGCTCGCATCGCTGAAACACACAATAAAAATCATCGCCTGAGGGTGAATAAGGTTTTAAGCGACATTTACCGGTGCAAATTTGTATGACGTAAAACCTGTCAATGCGACCCGTCATACGGGTACAAGGCAAATGCCGCAGGTAATATTAAACATATTATCAAGGCATTTAACGCAGTAGCTACGTAAATTTGCCGCTTTAAATCCGGTTCGTATTATTCTTGTCTGGTATAGGCGATTATAAGCAGAATTACGCAAGAGGAGGAAAGTCTGATGATAATAAAAAACGCAAAGTTTATGACTTCGTACGCATCTTTTAAAAAAGGCGACGGTTTTGACGCTGACGAGATAGCGATTGCAGGTAAGTCAAATGTGGGTAAAAGTTCGTTTATAAACTTTCTTGCAAATCACAACGGACTTGCAAAGACATCGTCGACTCCGGGTAAGACCAAGCTGATAAATTATTTTTCTGTAAACAACGGGGAGTTTATGCTGGTTGACTTGCCCGGTTACGGATTTGCAAAGGTAGGAGAAGAGGAGAAGAGAAAGTGGGATAAGATGATAGGCAGCTATCTGACTGAGAGTGAACGTCTGAAAGGTGTGATAGTTCTTGTGGACGTAAGACATGAACCGACGGCTCTCGACAAACAGATGATAGCTTATCTTCATCATTATCATGTACCTTTCTTTGTTGTTGCAACTAAGAGCGACAAACTTTCAAAGGCTCAGATTTCAAAACAAAAAAGTATCATAGCAAATGCATTGAGTCTGGGTACGGCGGACATTACAACTGTTTCTTCGCTTAAAAAAGAGGGAAAAGATGCAGTTCTCGAAAAAATAGAGAATTTGCTCAAATATATTCCTGATACTGATATTATAGAAGATTGATGGCTGAATATAACTATTTTTTGCCTTAATTTAGAATATTATTTTTAGGTGGAAGTGACATTATTTTGCTTTTTTGCATATATTTTTATAGCGATTGTACAATGTCTGAAGTTTGTGCAGTCATATAAAAGGAGGAAGTACATAATGTCATTTTCAAATAATTGCAAGTCTGAAAAGATACCGGGACCTGTAAGAGGTAACGCTCTTTCCGGAATTTGCGAAAAAACTTGCGTGCAGGTTGAAAAGGTCTTTGACGCGTGTATGAGTCAGTCTTCGTTGACCGACCTTCAGCTCAACTTGACTGACGTCACTCCGACCGACCTTACTGCTCCTTACAAGTTCGTAAGCGCAAAATCCACGTCGACAACTGCTCAGATTACCGATTTGTCTGTTTCTGAAATACCTGAGGACAGCTGTTATGCGCGTGTAACCTGTAACGTTCAGATTCCCGTTTCGGTAACGTTTACCGATGCAAACGGCAAAACGGGAACTGCCAATGCTACGGTTACCGTACCTAAGGACGTAATCCTTCATGTATCTGCGCCCAGCGTTATTCCTTATTCTATTCAGGCAACAGTCGGTTTTGACGCTATGCAGGGGTCCTATACGGCTGACAATCAGTTTACCGTTACCGGTTGCACTACCGTAATCCTCAAGGTTACGATGCCTGTAGACATTCTCGTCCCCAGTTACGGTTACTGTTATATTCCGCCGTGCAGAGAATACACGCAGCAGGCGTGCGAAGGCGTTTTTGACCTTCCGCTGTATCCTCAGGAGTGCGGAGAGGATTGCAGGTACAATTCAAAACTCAAAGGCTGACGATTATGCCGCGTGCGTATGATTCGGACAATCCGTTTCATACGCGCGTTTTTATTTAATCTTATTTGACTTCTCCGAGTGTGCGCGTGAGTATCGGTATGACATATTTTTTATATCGATTCCGCATTTGTACGGAAAAGAGTATTTTTAAACATTAGTTGCCTCAGGCGGCTGAAAATGCGCTTGAATTGATTTGATTTTAAAAAACTGACGATTTCGATTATATATTTTTGATTGAATTTTTATATCGCAAATTATATTTTTTGCTGTGAGTAATGATTTAAACTGTTTGTCAAGGTTTAAAGAGGCTTTTTGTTTGTTAGATGTGCGCGAAAAGCGTAGTGTAAATTTATTTTGCGACAGAAATTGCTCGTTTTGTTTATTTTTCAATAGTTTTCATTTTTAATCTGAACCTTGTATTTTTTATAATACGATTTAGAGCGCAGATAACTTGATTGCGGAGCGGATTTGCTGGTATAATAATATCATGAAGGTTTTTTCTGTGAGCGATTTGCATCTCAGTAAACTTTGCAATAAGCCGATGGATATATTCGGTGACGGTTGGAACGGTTATTGGGATAATATACGCAACGACTGGCGAGATAAAGTTGGCGATGAAGACGTGGTTCTGATTGCAGGCGACATTTCATGGGCTATGCGCCTTGACGACGCACTGCCGGATTTGGATGAAATAGCAGAACTTCCCGGTAAAAAAGTTATCATGAGAGGGAATCACGATTATTGGTGGCAGTCTTATCAGAAATTGCTCGACGTGTTGCCGTGCGGAATGTTTGCGGTGCAGAATAACGCTGTGAGGATAGGGAATCTTCTCGTTTGCGGGTCAAGATTGTGGAATCTTGCGGCAAACGGTGAACATGACAAGGCGATGCAGGCAAGAGAGGTCATCAGATTAAGGCTTGCTCTCGAAGATGCGAAAAGTCAGAAAAGAGAAGGCGATAAAATCGCGGTTATGGTGCATTATCCGCCTTTCGACGTTTATTTTGCAGACTCCGTATTTACTGAATTGATTGCGGAATACGACGTTGATGCCGTGGTGTACGGGCATTTACACGGCAAAAACGTGCGCGTACGCGACATAGTCAACAAGAACGGATTGAATTATTATCTTACTTCCTGCGACCTCGTTGGATATAAACTTGTCGAGATAAAAGAGCTTGAGCTTTGAAAAGACGCCGTCGTTTCGACGGTGTTTTTTTTATGCCGATAACGGCAATTCTCAAAATTGCTTAATGATAAGATGGGTATGGCTGACTGTCGTAATATGTGGCTCTGTATTGTCAGGACGCTATGTCTGAGCGGATTTATCCGGTTTAAATATTATTTTGTCTGAAACAGTTTGTCCTGTGAGTCGGTATCATCTGATAATGACGGTTTATTTACAGGTTTTTCACGCTTAAAATGTCCGGATATTTTATTTGTATATTAGATATGTAATTTACGCGTATATAGAAACAATACTGTTAAATATGAATTGATTGGATAATCCGTTGTTTTGCTTATGTAAAAGACAAAGTAAACCATAATCTTTATTATTGCATACGTGTAGATATTAAACGCAAATTGAAGGTTTGCGGATAAAATAAAATCAAAGTATTTTGTTTGTCTTATTTGCCGGATATACGCATTTTTAACGTGTAATTTTGCCGAAAAAGTTTTTGCGGCGATTTTTGATTTTGTATGTGATTTTTACAGACCGGTCTGCATTGTCCGCAGGACGCGTAGGTCTATTCTGTGTCTGTAATATGTGATTTGGATTGGGAATCGTATCCCCGTATGAGAAAAAGCAGAGAAGTGCTTTAGTTTATCTCGTGCAGAATCGCAGGGCGAGTGATTAATCTGCGATTTTTAAAATAAATTTTGAGGGAAACGAGATAATTTAAGACCGTTTAACGATGTTGTTTTATCTGAAATCAACTGTATGACAGTGTGTCCTGAATACTTTTTTCAATATAAAAACCGCAATATTTTGTGTCTTGACAGGGAATTGTAGGGAATAATTTCCACTTTTGTACATTTAAGTAATTACAAGTAATACCAAGTAAAAACAATTAAAAAACGTCAAACATTAATTTAGTAAAAACAAGTAAAAATAAGTAAAATGCTGATTTTTCCATAATACGAACAAGTGTTTACATCTGAAAGTGGAAATTTGTGGATATAATCTTGACAACGGTTGATATTAAAGATAAAATATAAGTACAAACAAAGCAAAAGGAGGTAATGCGCGATGATGATGTCCGGTATGGTATCGCTCCAGGTCGACCCTAAAGGCAGACTGAGAATACCTGCAAAATACAGACCGGCTCTCGGCGAAGAGGGTAGCAAGATTTTTGCGATGATTAACAGCAACGGCTGCCTGAACATTATCTCTCAGGAAAAGGCAAACGGAATTATTTCCAAACTGTCGTCCGTCGTATCTATCGCGGTTACGGAAAAGTCCACGGCAGCGCGTCTGATACTCAGCAGCGTATGCGAACTTACCGAAGACGGTCAGGGAAGATTCACATTGCCTCCTATGCTTAAAAAGTTTGCTGGCATTTCTAAAAACGTAGTCTTTGCAGGTATGGGTACTTCGCTCGAACTGTGGGATGCGGATAAGTGGGACGCATTGCACAGCGTCGTCAACGACCCCGAAGAGTTCCGTGCGGCGGTTGCAAGTCTTGAAGATATTCTGACGATATGACGCAGTTCGCTCACGTTCCCGTAATGCCGTCCGAGGTGATAGACGGACTCAACGTCAGAGAAGACGGTATATATCTCGATTGCACACTCGGCGGAGGCGGACACAGCGAATTGATTCTGCAAAAGCTGACGACCGGTAGGCTGATAGCGATAGACAAAGACGAAGACGCTTTAGCGTTTGCAAAAAAAAGGCTGAGCAGGTACGCTGACAAAATTACGTTCGTACACAGCGATTTCAAAAGAGCGGACGAAGTGCTTGACGATTTGAACATTGACAAAATAGACGGCGTGTTGATGGACCTGGGGGTTTCTTCCTACCAGCTGGACACCGCAGAAAGAGGTTTTTCCTACCGCTTTGATGCGCCTCTCGATATGAGGATGGACAAGACGCAGTTCCTTACGGCGTTCAACGTGGTAAACGAGTACAACGAAATGGATATCGCGGATATTCTTTTCAGATTCGGAGAGGAAAGATACGCAAGGAAGATTGCGGCAAACATAATCCGTTATCGCACTGAGCAGACGATAAGAACTACCGGGCAGCTGGCGGAGATAGTGGAGAAGTCGTATCCGCCTAAAGAAAGATTCAAAGGCGGCAATCCGTGCAAACGTACCTTCCAGGCAATCAGAATCGAAGTGAACGACGAACTCAAAGAGCTGGACGAAATCATAGGAAAACTTGCGGAAAGACTGAATAAGGGCGGAAGAATTGCAGTGATAACCTTCCACTCGCTGGAGGACAGAATAGTCAAAAGAGAATTTCAGTATCTCGAGGCGAAATGCATTTGTCCTCCCAAGCAGCCGATATGTACTTGCAATAAAGTTCAGACGGTGAAGATAATAACGAAAAAACCGGTTACGGCAAGCGAAGAGGAACTCGCCGTCAACTCAAGAGCTCAAAGCGCAAAGCTGAGAGTGGCAGAAAGGGTGTAATAAACAGTTGTTGGGGTGAATAATATGTTGAAAGAAAGGGAATTCAGAGCCGATGTCAATCAAAGACCTGTAGATAACAGGTTTGGCGCGGATTTTACAAGAGAAAGGGGCAGATACGGCTATTACGAGGAAGAACAGCCGCGTTACGACGCTTACGAGAGGTCGTTTGAAGAAAGAAATTACAATGCGCCGCGTTATGAAGAGAACGCATATTACGACAATATGCAGGCTGAATATCCGCGCGAAGACTATCAGACGTTCGATACCTTCCCCCGTTACGAAGGTTTCGACGCTCCCGTTCAGAATCCTTATCAGGATTTCCGCAAGGAAAGTTATGAGGATTACAGGGGAGCGAACGCATACGATTTCAATGCAGGTTACGGCGCGTCGCAGAGCGCGACATTCGAACATGTTGAATACGAAACGAAAAAACGCGAAAAGCGCACTCTCAACGCAAAATCAAAAATGCTTATCGCCGTGTATTTCGTACTTGTCGCGGTAATCGCGTCGCTGATTATCGCAAACGTAGTAGCTTTCGGCGGTGCAAGCGTAGAGGCTCAGGCTCCTGTCGAGGCGGCTTACAACGAAGAGGCTGTCGGTATGGCTGTCAACGCCGACGGCAGCGTCGTCGAAATGAACGAGGTCAGATACCTCGAAAATTACGGATACGAAACAAGCACCAACTGGTTTGACAGTTTCTGCGACTGGGTGGCAAAAGTTTCGAAATAAGACAAAACGGACACTAATCAAACCCGTCGGATACTCATGACGACATCAAAACGGAGGAGTATTCGATGCACAAAATTTCCCATATCACACTAAAAAGAAAGCTACCTGCGGTTCTCGCCCTGGTAGTCTTTCTTTTTTTATTATTGATTTGCAGACTTTTCTATATTCAGATAATCGACGGAACAGGATTGCAGACGCTTGCTCTCGGTCAATGGACCCGTGATTTGCCTTACAGGGCAGAAAGAGGGGATATTACGGACAGAAACGGAGTAGTTCTTGCATCTTCGCAGACGTCTTACACTCTTTATGTCAGACCAAACGACCTTGAAAGACACGAAGAAGTCGCAAAGGCAATCGCATCGGCAACCGGTTCTGATTTTGATTCGGTTTACAAAAAAGTGATAAAAACGGGCGTTTCTGAAGTAAAAGTTGCGACAGGGCTTACTAAAAATCAGATGCTTATAGTTTCGGCTTACGATTTTGACGGCGTTTATTTTACCGAAGACGCCACGAGATATTACAATTACGGCAATTTTGCTACTCAGCTTTTAGGTTTTACAAATGCCGACGGCGTCGGGCAAAGCGGTATAGAGCAATATTACAATACCTATCTGAAAGGCACAGACGGAGCGTCGTACACCCAGACCGACCTTATCGGAAGGGAACTCGACGACAACGTTACGACTTATCTTGCTCCTATAAAAGGCATGACGGCAAAACTTACAATTGACTTCAAATTGCAGAGTTTTGCGGAAAAAGCCGTAAACGACGCGGTCGCGACGTATTCTCCGAAATCTGCATCCTGTCTTATGATGAACGCGGATACCGGCGAGATTCTCGCAATGGCGAGCGCGCCTGCTTTCGATTTGAACGATATACCCAGAAACGATTTGTCGCTGTTGCTTGCAGGCTCAAAAAATCTGCTGGTTACAGACGTTTACGAGCCGGGTTCTACCTTCAAGATACTAACTTCTGCAATAGGTATCGAAACGGGTGTGATAAAAGACAGCTACTATTGCCCCGGATATAGGATGGTAGACGGTCAGAGAATTAAATGCTGGAGGAGTATAGGACACGGTTCTCAGGATTTCGCGCACGGAATAATGAATTCCTGCAACTGCGTGTTTATGGATATTGCTCTGAGTGCAGGCACAGCCACAATGTACGATTATTTTGAAAAATTCGGACTGACGCAGAAAACCGGGATTGACATTTCCGGCGAAGGCAACAGCATAATGCTTGCGGAAGAAAGCGTAAAAACGGTGGATATAGCGAGAATCGGATTCGGTCAGGCTATTGCGGTAACGCCCGTGCAACTTGCGGCGGCGGTCGCGTCAGTAATCAACGGAGGAAAACTTGTTACGCCTTACGTACTCGACAGCGTGTACAGTGCCGACGGAAAGCTTGCTTACAGAAACGTGCCTGCAATAAAAAATACCACGGTTTCGGAAAGTACGTCTGCTCAGATGAGAGAATATCTTTACGGTGTCGTAGAAGAGGGCGGCGGTAAAAACGCTTATGTTGAAGGCTATCGCATCGGCGGAAAGACGGGTACGGCTCAGAAATACAAGGACGGTGCGATTGACAGAGGAGCTTATGTTTCTTCGTTTATCGGTTTCACCGAAATTAACGGAGAGCGTATTCTGTGCCTGATGAAAGTAGACGAACCTCAGGGGTACGTATATTACGGTAGTATCGTCGCTGCTCCGTACGTGGGGCAGATATTCAAAAGTATGTTTGCTTATTACGGGGTACAACCTCAGATATCCGCCGAAGACATGCCCAAAGAGGTGATAATGCCCGATATATACGGTCTTTCTGCGACCGAGGCATGCGCAGCTCTGAGAGAGGCAGGTCTGACATACGAAGTTGCCGGAGAAGGAACGCGCGTATCGTATCAGTTTCCTGCTCAGGGAGCCGTGATTGACGATAAAACCGTCGTGTATTTTATGCTTGAATAGCGGCAAAATAATGTGTTTTGCGACAAAAAAGCATAATAAGCGCGCGTGAGGGAATAATGTTACGGAGGCGAAACGAGGGTATTTTGTCGTATTGTTACGAATATCGCCGATATCGCGTGTGCGCATAAAATTTATTTTAAAATATAGAAAATCAAAGAGAAAATCAGCGGAGGAAAGATATGAAATTATACAAATTGTTGCAAGGCGTTGCCGAGTGCGGAGATTGCCGCGATACAGAAGTAAGCGGCATTTCGGTAAACAGCGTTAAAGTTAAAAAAGGCGATATATTTATCTGCCTTGAGGGCAGTTCCGGCGACGGACACGCATATTGCGACGAGGCGATAGACGCCGGTGCGGCTGCGGTCGTGTGTTCAAAATATATAGGAGAAAAACGGGTTCCTGTAATAAAAGTAGCAGATACACGCAAAGCTTACGCGCTGATTTCTTCAAATTTTTTCGGCAATCCTTCTGCCGATATGCACATAATTACCGTTACCGGCACAAACGGTAAATCGACCACGGCATACGTTACTGCAAAACTTCTGGAGGCAGGGGGGTATAAAACGGGGCTAATAGGGACTATGTACTATGAATATGCCGGCAAAAAATTACCTTCGACGCTCACGACTCCCGACCCTTTCGAACTTCACAGATTATTTGCGGATATGAAATCCGCAGGCGTAGAATATGTCGTTATGGAATTTTCTGCTCATGCAATTTTTCTCGAAAAATTACGCGGAGTGTGCAGCGATATATGTATTTTTACAAATCTTTCGCAGGACCATCTGGACTATTTCGGCGATATGAAGAGATACAAAGCGGTAAAAAAGAGCTGTTTCTGCGCCGAATATACCCGATGCGCGCTTGTAAACATAGACGACGGTTGCGGCAGAGAAATATTGAGCGAGTGCAAAGTTCCGGCAATCAGTTACGGACTTGAAAATCCTGCCGACAGTTTTGCCATAGACGTTGAAGATACCGGGAGAGGATGCGCTTTTGTGGCAAATATTATGGACGATATTGTCGCTGTCGATTGCAGACTTTACGGCAGATTCAACGTGTATAACGTGCTTGCGGCGTGTACCGCGGCGCGGATGGCAGGCGTAGGATTGTCGGAGATAGCGGATTGTCTTTATTCTCTCGACCCGCCTTCGGGCAGATTTAACGTGATAGAGTCTTCGGGAGTAAAATACGTGGTTGATTTTGCGCATACTCCGGACGGCTTGTACAATCTTCTCAAAGAAGGAGCAAAACTGTGTAAAGGCAAGCTGATTACCGTGTTCGGTTGCGGGGGCGACCGCGACGTTACTAAACGTCCTATCATGGGGAAAATCGCAGGCGAGATGTCTGACATAGTCATTGTTACAAGCGACAATCCGCGTACCGAAAGCAGACAGTCTATTGCTGACGATATTTTGTCCGGCATAAGAAAGAAAAATAAAATTTTTGTAGAACTCGACAGGAGCCGCGCCGTTGCTCTTGCCGTCGAACTCGCAAAAGCGGGGGACGTCGTACTTATTGCAGGCAAAGGCAGCGAAGGGTATATCGACGAAAACAACGTCAAAACGCCTTACAGCGACTGCGCTCAACTGAGTAAAGCTTTGCAAAGATAATGGATTTTGCTCTGAAATTTCTGCTTGCGGCACTTCTCGGATTTGTCGTAACCGCATTATTGTCCCGTCCGGTAATCGCCTTTGCGAAAAAAGCGAAGGCGAGTCAGACCATACTTTTTTATGTCGATAAACATGAAGGAAAAAAAGGTACGCCAACCATGGGCGGTATTATGTTTCTTGCAGGGATATGCGTGCCTGTAATTGCTTTCGGCAGAGAAAAACTGGGAATAGTCGCATTGTGCGTAACTCTCGGATACGGACTTATAGGTTTTCTTGACGACTTTATAAAAGTCAGATTCAAACGGAACCTCGGATTGAAAGCATACCAGAAAATCATAGGACAGCTGGGGATAGCGGCGATAGTTGCGGCATTTTGTTACACGAGCGAAAGCGTCGGTACGCTTGTGAGAATACCTTTCACTAACGTTTACGCTGATTTCAAATGGGCGTATATTCCGTTTTGCGCTTTCGTTTTCATAGCAATGAGCAACGCGGTAAATCTCACCGACGGACTCGACGGGCTTGTAGCGGGTAGCGGTTCTGTATATTTTGCGGCTTTCGGGATAATGATAGCTTTTGCGGCAGCGTACGCCGCAGACGGAGGAAAGACGTTGCTTTCTGAAGATTATGCATCTCTTGCGGTTTTCTCCTTCGGATTTTTCGGCGCGCTTGTCGCATTTTTATGGTGCAATTCAAATCCTGCAAGCATATTTATGGGGGATACGGGTTCGCTTGCTGTTGGCGGCGCTGCGGCATGCGTTGCCGTATTTTCTCAAAACGCGCTTTTTGCCCCGATTATCGGAATAATGTACGTGGTATCCTGCATATCGGTAATATTGCAGGTGTTGCATTTCAAGCGTACAAAAAAAAGGCTGTTTTTAATGGCTCCGTTTCATCATCACCTGGAATATAAAGGTATAAAGGAGAGCAAAATTGTGAGTTATTACACGGTGATTACGCTTGTTGCCGCGATTATAGCTCTAATTGCGTTTACATTATGAATAAAACTCTTATTCTCGGTTGGGGAGAAAGCGGTAAAAGCGCGTGCGAGCTGTTGCGCAGGCACGGAGAAGACGTGGTGTGTTTTGACGACAACGAGGGCGAAACCGTGGGGGACGGCATTGAAAACAGAAGAGGTATGTCGCTTGAAAACGCACTTGAAGACATAAATCTCGTCGTAGTGAATCCAGCTGTAGCATCCACTCATCCGATAATCAGAGGCGCAATAAAAAAGGGAATCGACGTAATAAGCGAAATTGAGCTTGGTTACAGATATTGCAACGGACATACGGTTGCGGTAACCGGCACAAACGGAAAAACGACTACAGTATCTCTGATAAAATCGGTTATGGACGAGGCAGGCTTAAAAGCGTATGCACTCGGTAACATAGGGATTGCTTTTACGAGCATGGCTGACAGTCTGAACGGGGCTGTTGCGGTTCTCGAAATATCCAGTTTTCAGCTTGAAACGGTAAAAACTTTTGCTCCGTCAATCGCAGTTTGCCTCAACGTAACGCCCGACCATCTTGAAAGACACAAAACGTTTGAAGAATATGTAAAGTTAAAGGCAAGACTTTTTGAAAATCAGACTGAACAGGACGTTGCGATACTTAATTACGACGACCCTACCGTCAGAGCTATGAGTTTACATATCAAATCGGACATATATTATTTTTCGTCGCAAAGCAAAGTAAAAGGCGCGTATTTGAAAGACGGTCAAATCTGCTTTTCGGACGGAAAAAGAGAAGTCAAGATATGTTCTATAGAGGATATAAGGCTTAAAGGCAAACACAATCTGATGAACGTGCTTGCGGCGGTTACGGTTGCGACGGTTTACGGGATTGAACCGGCTTGCATTGCTGCGGCAGTAAAAAAGTTTACACCGCCGAAATACCGCATAGAGTTTATCGGAGAGAAAGAAAATCTGAGAATTTACAACGATTCAAAGGCAACCAATATCGACAGCACTATCCGCGCTTGCGAGGCAATGGACGGCGATACGGCACTTATCGTGGGCGGCTGGGATAAGAAAATAGGATATGAAAGTTTTTTTGCACGTCTGCCGCAAAAAGTCAGACATATCGTATGTTGCGGCGACAACAGCGACGAGATAATAAGGTGGGTTCCCGACAATGCGGATTTTTCAATAGCAAAAACCGCAACGCTTGAAAGAGCGGTTGAAATTTCACTCGGTTACAAGGATGTAAGCAATCTGCTTTTTTCGCCTTCGACTTCGAGTTTTGACAGATATACAGATTACAAGCAGAGGGGAAGACATTTTGACGAGATAATAAAGGCGTTTGCAAATGGCTGAGCGCAAAACGCCGCTGATTGCGGACAAGATATTGCTCGTATCCGCTCTGACACTCGCTTTGCTGGGTATCGTAATGCAGTACAGCGCAAGCAGTTACACGGCGTTGCAACAGACCGGCGACGAGTTTTTTTACGTAAAGAAACAGCTGCTCGCTCTCGTTGTCGCGTTGGTGGCTGCTTTCGGCGCGTCAAGGCTTAAAGCGGAATATCTGAAAAAAATTTCTCTTGCGTTGCTTGCGTTTTCGGTCGTTCTTCTCGCTCTCGTATTCGTTCCGGGACTCGGGGTGGAGAAGTACGGCGCGACGCGCTGGATTAATCTGGGATTTACAACGTTTCAGCCGTCTGAACTCGCAAAATTTTCGCTTGTGATTTTTATAGCCGCAAGGCTGTCGCAAAGGAGCAGTCAAAGATTCCGCGACATGATTCAGATTCTTATTGCGACTCTCGCGGTATGTGCTCTCGTAATGCTTGAGCCTAACATGTCTATTACTGTATGCATAGGTCTTTGCGTACTGCTGATGCTGTTTATAGGCGGATGCGGAATAAAACAGTTTGCGGTAATGGCGATTCCCGTTGCGGCGGCTGTGCCGCTGCTTATCGTTGCAGAACCGTACAGACTTAAAAGACTGCTTGCGTTTCTCGACCCCTGGGCATCGCCGTTGGGGGAGGGGTATCAGCTTATCCAGTCGTATTATGCCCTCGGTTCCGGCGGCTGGTTCGGATTGGGACTTTTCAACAGCAGACAAAAATATATGTTCCTGCCTTTTGCCGAAAGCGACTTTATTTTTTCGGTAATCGGAGAAGAACTGGGGCTTATAGGCTGCATATTTGTCATCTCGCTTTTTTGCATATTGATTTGGAGAGGGATTGTTATCGCAATGCGTGCAAAAGACAGATTTCAGACGTACGTTGCCGCCGGAGTAAGCATTGTGATAGCGGTGCAGACTCTTCTCAATATAGCGGTGGTAAGCGGGTCTGTTCCTCCTACCGGATTGCCGATGCCGTTTATCAGTTCCGGTGGCAGTTCGCTTGTGGTTTTCGCGGCGGCTACGGGACTTCTCGAAGGCATAGCGCGAAATTCACAAATCCAGCAATCTTTCCATAAAATGTATTAAGAAATTACGCCTTTCGCGTAAGGAGAGAAAGATGAGCAAATACATAATCCGCGGAGGCGAACAGATTCGCGGCGATATAAAAATCAAGGGTGCAAAAAATTCGGTACTCACTCTGCTTGCGGCATGTATACTTGCCGAAGGCAAAGTAACTCTGCACGATTGTCCGCATATTACTGATGTGGACACGATGATAGCTATTCTCAGAAAACTCGGCTGTAAAATTTACAGGCAAAACGACGATATTACCGTGGACAGCGACGGTATATCGAGCGACAAAATTCCCGGCAACCTCGCAAGCGAACTCAGGTCGTCTATTTTTTTGCTCGGTTCTTTGCTTTCAAGGCTGAAGAAGGCAAAAGTCGCTTATCCGGGAGGGTGCGAAATAGGTTTAAGACCGATAGACATACATCTTGCCGGACTGAGAGAACTGGGAGTCAGAATCGTCGAAAAACACGGATACATAGATTGCGACAGCACAAAGGCGCACAGCTCTGACATAATGCTGGACCTTCCCAGTGTCGGCGCAACTGAAAACCTCGTGATGACTTGCGTGTTTCTTGACGGTATAAGCATTATCAGAAACTGTGCAAAAGAGCCTGAAATAGTAGATTTGCAGAATTTTCTCAACGCTATGGGCGCGAAAGTGAGCGGAGCCGGTACCGGTGTGATTACCGTTGAAGGAGTAAAACGTCTTCACGGCACTGAGTATACCCCTATCCCCGACAGAATAGTCGCGGGAACGTATCTGATAGGTGCGGCGATGTGCGGAGGAAATCTGACGCTTTTGAACGTCAATCCCGAACATCTTTCTTCGCTTATCGCCAAATTGCCGAAAAGCAGTTGCAAAATAACGTGTGCGCGTGATAAAATAAATATAATCTGCAACGAAAGGTGTGAAAGCATACCAAAAGTGGAAACCACATATTACCCCGGATTTCCCACAGACCTTCAGTCGCAGATACTCACTCTTCAGACAGTAAGCAAAGGCACGAGCGTTATTGTGGAAAATATTTTTGAAACTCGTTTTAAAACCGTGCCGCAGCTTGTCAAAATGGGTGCCGACGTTACCGTAAACGGACGTACCGCGGTTGTCAGGGGAGTTGAAAGACTTACGGGAGCCGAAGTTTCCGCTACCGATTTAAGAGGCGGAGCGTCGTTGGTCCTTGCGGGCATGAGCGCACAGGGAGAAACCGTAATCGACAATGTGTATCATATCGACAGAGGATATGAGGACCTTTCGCTTATCCTTCCCGTACTGGGAGTAAAAATAAAAAGGACAGACTGATGAACAAAAGACTTCTGGGTATCTTTATAGCCGTAGCGGTCGCCGTGGTGGTGATTGTGGTTTGTTGCGTAATGTTTCTGACGGGTTCGGTTGAAGTCAGGACGACGGACAACCTTACTCTTGACGACGAAACGGTAAACGGCATAATCGCGCAAAGCGGTATATCCAAAGGCGAAAGCGTGTTTTCAATTGACGAAAATTCTTCTGTTTCCGCCGTTGAAAAAGCTTACCCTCTGTATAAAGTCGTAAATATTGAGAGAAAGTTTCCCAATAAAGTGGTGATATACGTTGCTTTGCGTACGCCTCTGATGGCAATTGCTTTTGAAACAGAAGAAGGCGACGAAGAACTTTTTGCCGTTGTGGACAACGAACTTAAAATCCTTTATACCGCAACGCGTGCAGAAATATATGCTCTGACTTACGTGGACAATTTTACGATTGCCGGAGGAGAAGAGTCTGTAGGAAGTTTCGTTTCCGATAAATCCGGCTGGTTGTCCGGCATAGTCGGCGGAGCGCAGAAAGTCAGTTTCGTTTCTGCAAGATTCACTGATTTCGTAAAACAGATAAAATTCGGTCAGATTAACGTATCCGTACTTACGAATACGGGCGTTACGCTTGTACTCAAAAACGTTGAGAGCATCGACGATATGTTTGTCGGTGCATATACTTATTACAGCACACTCGCAACAGACGAGCAGAGAAAAAACGGTTTTATCTCTCTTACTGACGTCGGTTGGACGTGGTCGGCAACCGCGATAAGCTGACGCGTATAAAAATATATTCAAGACGAGTGTTTAAGCGTAAATATTTGTATTTTTTATTACCTATCTGTTGACACACCACTATATTTTTATTATAATAATTATATGAGCGAAGTGTTTTTGTTAGACGTAGGGTCGGGCAAGCTGGCTTTTGCGGTCGGGAATAAGTCCGATTCCGGCGTTTACAACGTCAGGCATATCGCCTCTTGTGATTACGACGGTTATTACAAAGGCGAGTTTCTCAATCCCGACGCATTGGAAGAAAGCGTAAGGCAGACGATAGCCGAAAGCGGTTTCCGCGGCAGGATAGGAAAGCTTTACGTCGGCGTTCCCACAGATTTCGTAAAAGTCAGAAACAATCAGGTCAAAAACACATATCGTTCTTCGCGCACCGTTACGGACGACACTCTGGACGAGCTTTATGCGAGAGGCAACATTTTCGACGGCGACAAGGATTATATAGCCATAAACTGCAGCGCGAGAGGGTTTGTCCTCGACAACAAGTTCAGATGCGTAAATCCTATATACGAGCAGGCGAGTTATATTGACGCTGACCTTACTTATATTTTATGCGACAAAAAATTCTGCGCGACGATAGAAAAAGTCGCTGCGGCGATAGGCGCAAAAAAAGTCAGCTATATTTCTTCCTTCTGGGCGACGTGCGTGCAATTGCTTTCGCCCGACGTGAGAGAAACCGGCGCGGCAGTATGCGACATAGGTTTTTCCAACACGTCTTTCGGGGTCGTCGTAGGCGACGGACTTGAGTTTGCCGAAAGCAAGTCTATAGGCGGAGCGAATATTGCAGGCGACCTTTATCAGGTGCTGGACATACCGTATGCGAGCGCGTGTACGCTTGTAGAAAAGGCAAATTTATATCAGGAAACGGACAACGGCAGTTGTTACAACGTGATTGTGGACGGAAAACCGGAACAGTTCAACAGTTTCGGCGTGAACAGAATCATACAGGCAAGACTGGACGATTTTGTCGATTTCATATCGCGTTCTATGGCGTCGTCGGGCAATTTTTCGACAGACGTCGTCTATCTGACGGGCGGAGGTATTGCAAACCTCAAAGGTGCGTCGGCTTATATATCCAGACAGCTGGGTATGCGACTGGAAACAATCGTCCCGGACGTTCCTACTTACGGAAAGAGTTATTATTCTTCCGTTTTCGGGACGTTCGACGTGGCGGATAAACTTGAAAAAAGCAAAAACGTATTGAAAAGATTTTTCGATAGATTTCGGAGGTAATTGAAATGGCAGACGGTAGCGGAAGAGCTAAAATCAAAGTTATAGGCGTAGGCGGAGGCGGCAACAATGCCGTCAACCGTATGATTGCGGCAGGCATTAAAAGTGCAGAATTTGTCGCTGTCAATACTGACTATCAGGCGTTGACGCTTTCAAACGCGCCCACTAAAGTTCAGATAGGTGCAAAACTCACCGGCGGACTCGGCGCGGGTGCCGACCCCAACGTCGGAGAAAAAGCGGCAGAAGAATCCAGAGAAGAACTCCGCGCGCTCCTCAAGGACGTCGACCTTTTGTTCATTACGGCAGGTATGGGCGGCGGTACCGGTACCGGTGCGGCTCCCGTTATCGCGGCACTTTCAAAAGAGCTGGGCATCCTTACCGTTGCGGTCGTTACAAAACCGTTCGCATTTGAGGGCAAAAGACGTATGCACAATGCAGTGCAGGGCATTGAGAATCTGCGCGGAAACGTAGATACACTTCTCGTTATACCCAATGAAAAACTGCTTGAGGTTCTCCCTAAGGGTACTGCAATGCTTGAGTCGTTTATTAAAGCCGACGAAGTTCTTAAACAGGCTATTCAGTCGATAAGCGAACTTATAGTTACTCCTACAGTCATAAATCTCGACTTCGCCGATATAAGCGCGATAATGAGAAAGAAGGGGCTGGCTCATATGGGTATAGGCGTAGGCGAAGGTCCGGACAAAGCGATTGAGGCGGTCAGGAACGCTGTCGAAAGCCCGCTGCTTGAAACAAATATCGAAGGCGCAAGCGGTGTTATACTGCACGTAATGGGCGGTAAAGACATGGCTCTTGACGAAGTTGCAGACGCGAGCAGACTTGTCGAGGATATAGTCGACCCTGCTGCCAACATTATTTTCGGCACGGGATTTGACGAAAACCTTGAAAACAAAGTGCAGGTTACTCTTATTGCTACAGGTTTCAGCGCACCCACAGAGGATATGTCGTCTTCCTATCCTCAGAGAAGAGGTCAGGGGGTCAATCCTTCACGTACTTCTGCTGCAATGGACAACGCAATCAGAAGACTCAACGACAGCCGTAAGAAAGGCAACGCTTACGATGACAACGTCAGCGACGAAAGAGGTGGCAGAGGTTATCAACCGTACGTCAGCGACGAACGCAGCATGAATCCCGCACCGCGCCGTTTCGACAATTACGAGGGAAGAAACGAGCAGCCTTATCAGGGCGGAAGAAACGACCAGAATTATACTGCAAACAGAAGTGCGGCAAATCAGCCTTACGGCAATTACGGTGAGTACGGCAACGAAATGAGAGGTGCAAACAACCAGCCTTACGGGGGAGGATATCAGCAAGGCAATTCTTCGCAGTATGCCAATAATAACACTCCTTACGGCGCAGGCAATCAGTCTTTCGGTTCAAATCAGCCTTACGGCGGATATTCGGCTCAGCCCACACGCGGTCTGCAGGACAACTCAAATCAGTATAACGCGCCGCGTCAGCAGAGCAACTACAACGCTCAGCAGGACGACCAGGACGACGAAAAAATTCCTGCGTTCCTCAGAGTCTTCCGCAAGAAAAAATAATTGCGATATAAGTAAAAATTCATAGCTTTGCTACAGTAAAATCCTGCCATTTGGCGGGATTTTTTGTTTCAGCATACATTTAATCGCTGTGCGTCGTTTTAAAGACGATGCGGCACTATCAGTACGAACATATCTGTATGATAAAAATCACATTATTTTTCAGGTCTACTACCTCTTTTCTATGAAAAATATCAGTCGATAAAAAGTCAGTTAAAAGAATATACAGAAATATATGAACGTTAAGACAGATTGAATATTTCATTTTAAATTTCCTAAAAAATATTAACACGATGCGCAGTAATAAAGGTTACATTTTATTTTTACGGCACGGTTTTTCGACAATGTCGGAATTAATTTGCGCGTATGCGGTTATATAATGCGGATATGCAAATATACATAGAGTATGTAATCGCGGACAACATGGCGGTAAACGTACTGCTGATATACGCAACGACATTGACTTTAAGACGAAAATTTTCGCCTTTCAGAGCGTTTTTGTCTGCGGCTGTCGGTACTGCATTTGCTGTAGTTATGCCGCTTGTAGAGATAAAAGCGTTATTTATCGCAAAAATAGTTCTCGCAATGTTTATGTCGGCGATAATGCTTAAACACAAGAGAGTGATGAGTTTTGCAAAATGTCTTGCGTTTTTCCTGCTGTACACTTTTCTTACGGGGGGAATATGCGTTGCAATACTCGGCGCAAACGAAGGTTTGACAACGTTGAAAAATCCAGACGATTATACTCCTGCCGTTGTAGCGATAGCTGCCTTGATTACGCTGTTCTCGGCAAAAAAAATAGTGGGATACGTTACTCTTGCAAGAAGAGAAAAAAAGTATACAGCCGACGTAAAAGTGGTTGTTGCAGGCGAGTGTGTAGAGTGCAAAGGTTTTTGGGACAGCGGTAACAAATTATATTATAAAGGCGCGGTTCCCGTCGTCGTTTCGACAGCCGGGTTCTGCGACAAAATCACAAACATTGACAAGGCGGAAAAAGTGGACGGAATCAGACTGTCTACCGTTGCCGGGACAAAGACTATAAGCGGTTTTATTGCGGACAAACTGCTTATTACAGAGGACGGAAACGAAAAAGAATTCGACAATGTGATTATCGGTATAGGCGACTGCGATTTCAAAGGATTTTCGCTGTTGCTCAATTGCGATTTATAGGAGGAATTATGTTGAGGAAGATACTTGAATTTTTCAAAAAACTTTTTTGCAGTCCTTTGCAAGAAGATTGCTCCGTCGATTATCTGAACGGCGGAGAAACGCTGCCTGCACCGCTTAGCGCGGATGAGGAAAAAGAACTTGTAGACAAGCTGTCGTCCGGCGATGCACAGGCGAGGGAAAAACTGATAGAACACAACTTAAGACTTGTAGTATACATAGCAAAAAAATTCGAAAGCTCAAACGTTGACATCGACGACCTTATAAGCGTAGGAACCATAGGACTGATAAAAGCGGTCAACTCTTTTGACGGCGCAAAACAGATAAAGCTTGCAACTTACGCAAGCAGATGTATAGAAAACGAGATTCTGATGCATCTGAGAAAAGTGGTGAGAACAAAAAGCGAAATGTCGCTTGACGAACCGCTCAACGTGGATTGGGAAGGTAACGTTTTGCTGCTTTCTGACGTTTTGGGCACTGATAACGACGTTACGTGTAAAGACGTTGAAAACGATGAAGAAAAGGACATACTCATAAAAACCTTCAAAAGACTGCCGCCGAGGGAAAGACAGATTGTGCGACTCCGTTTCGGTCTTTTGGGTGCGCAGAAGAAAACTCAGAAGGAAATAGCAGACCTGATGGGGATTTCTCAGTCCTATATTTCAAGGCTTGAGAAAAAGGTCATGAAAAAACTGAAAAAAGAATTGACAAAGAGCGTATAAATTTTTCGAGTAGGTAAAAAATAACTCATATATGCACCGTAGTATCGCGTTTGTACATACGGAGGTGAAATATGGTGCATAAAGTGGTTATTTGCGGCGTTGATACCAACGCTTTGCCCAAACTGACAAAAGAACAGTCGCAAGAGCTGATAAAAAAAGCGAAAAACGGCGATAAAGCCGCGCGCGACGAGTTTGCAAAAGCAAATATAAGACTTGTATTGTCCGTCGTTCAGAGATTCAACAACAAGGGCAACAGCGACGATTTGTTTCAGGTGGGCATGGTAGGACTTCTCAAGGCTATCGACAACTTCGACGACAGGTTCAACGTCAGATTTTCGACTTATGCCGTACCTATGATAATCGGAGAAATAAGACGTTTTCTAAAAGACGGTACCGGCATTAAAGTGAGCAGGAGTATGCGTGATACGGCGTATAAGGTCCTGAAAGCCAAAGAAGAAATAGAAAAGTCAAGGCAGGTAACGCCGACAGCTATGGAAATTGCAGAAGAAATCGACCTGCCTATAAAAGAGGTCGTATGCGCTCTCGACGCTGTAAGCGAACCCGTATATCTTCAGGACCCGGTTTTCAATGACGGCGAAGAGGGTATGGTACTTGAAGAACAGATAGGAGATTCGAAAAATACCGAAGAGAGGTGGACTGACAAAATTTGCATATCGGACGCAATTGCCGGTCTGCCCGAAAAGGAAAAAAAAGTGCTTGTTCTGAGGTATTTTTACGGTAAAACTCAGACCGAAATATCAAAGCAGGTGAACATTTCTCAGGCTCAGGTAAGCAGACTTGAAAAAAACGCGCTTTCAAAGATGAAGGCATATCTGTAGCAGAGTTTTCGCTTTTTATGCGAAATTTGTCATAATTTGGCAACGCCTCCCGTAACAATATCGGGAGGTGTTGTTATGTTAAACGATATTACTTTTTGCGAACTCAAAGAAAAAGAAGTAGTCAACGTAATTGACGGCAGAAGATTGGGGAGATTGCTGGACATAGCATTTACTCCGGGAGGAAAAATTACCGGACTGATAGTGCCGGGAGAAAAAAAGTTTCTCAAGAATATTACTTGTTCTGACAGCATTTTCGTGCCGTGGAGATGTATCGTGAGAATTGGTGAAGACACTATTCTCGTGGAACTGTCGCAGGACGCGCCGCCACCCGTAAAATGCGATTGCTGAAAAAAGCAGAATTATTTGTATACGATTGTTTTTTATAAGAAGTCAATATGAGTTTGCCGTCGCAATTTTTGCATAAGTTATATGCAGTCTTCCGCATTTTGTGTATCTGCTGGACTTTTACCACAATATGAGGTATAATACAATAGATATCGGAGGTTTTGAATATGAAATGCGTGTATTGCGGCTGTATGGACAGCAAGGTTATCGACAGCAGACTCAACGAGGACGGTACTTCAATAAGGAGAAGAAGAGAGTGCGTTGCCTGCGGCAAACGTTTTACAACTTACGAAACGATTGAAACTACGCCTATAATGGTAATTAAAAAGTCGGGTTGCAGACAGATTTTTTCTCCTGCAAAACTTAAAAACGGCATAATCAAAGCTTGCGACAAACGCCCTGTGAGTATGCAGCAGATAGACAAACTCGTTTCCGATATAGAAAAGAAACTTGCAAACGGGCTTGAACAGGAGGTTACTTCAGACTACATCGGCGACCTCGTAATGGACGGTCTTAAAGAAATAGACGACGTCGCATACGTAAGATTTGCAGCTGTTCACAGACAGTTCAAGGATATAAATTCATGGCTTGGAGAGATAAACGAAATTTTAAAAAGCAAAAACAGTTCAAAAGCCGACAAAGACGATAAAAAACAATAATTCTTTTATTAAAGTGAATTGATTTCCTCCCTTTAACGGGAGGATTTTTATTTTATTTCGACAAAAAAGTATATATCTTGCAAAGCGGACATAGATTTTACGGTGAGGTGAATTATGTTTTTGACCGGAATTTTTGCATTGCTTTCAAATCTGCTGTTTTTCAGCGGATACGTAAAAAACAAAAATTGTTTTCCTAAACCGCTCAGTCCCGAAAAAGAAAAGGAATTGCTCGATAAAATTGCAGAAGGAGATAAGTCCGCGCGCGACGACCTTATACGTCACAATATGAGGCTTGTGGTTCACATAGTAAAAAAATACACCAATTACGGAGATAACGACGAATTGATAAGCGTAGGTTCGATAGGACTGATAAAAGCCGTCAACTCTTATCATGAAGGCAAGGGGACTCAGTTTGCGACTTATGCAAGCAGGTGCATCGAAAACGAAATTCTTATGGTAATCCGCGCAAATAAAAAGTACAAAAATACAAAATCGCTGTATGAACCCGTAAGTTTCGATAAAGACGGAAACGAAGTCGCGCTTATAGATTTGATAGGACAGGATGAAGAGAGCGTCATTACAAAGGTGGAAAGCAAAATCGTTCAGGAAAGACTGCTGAAAGTCGCAAAAAAGGTGCTGGACGAAAGAGAATACGAAATAATTATGCTCAGATACGGTATAAACCGTGATAAAGCTTATACTCAGAACGAAGTCGCGGATAAATACGAAATATCGCGTTCTTATGTGTCGAGGATAGAGAAAAAAGCATTGTTTAAGCTGAAAATGTTTATCGAAGATTACGGATTGCAGTTCTAAATGCTTGCGTTTTTCTTGTTTGGGTGTTATCATACGCTCAAGACAATCGGATAAACGCAGCCCGAAAGGGGTGAGGAAAGTCCGGGCATCATAAGGCAGGGTGCCGGCTAACTACCGGTGAAGGCGACTTCAAGGAAAGTGCAACAGAAATAAACCGCCCGCAAGGGTAAGGATGGAAAGGCGAGGTAAGAGCTCACCGCTCCTCCGGCAACGGAGGAGGCACTGTAAACCCCACCCGATGCAAGAGAAAACGACGTTATGCGGTCGCCTGCCGCGTCGGAAAATCGCTTGAGGCGTGTGGCAACATACGTCCTAGACAGATGTTTATCCAAGACAGAACTCGGCTTACAGATTGTCTTACCCCGTAATGGGGTCTTTTTTTTACACAATTTTGTTTTTTGAAGAAATTTTTGCTTAAAACGTCAGAAAGCTGTAAATAATCGCATTGAGAGGTGCGATTTATATGTTGATTTATCTTATTGCCGCGTTCAGTCTGCTTGCGGTTGTATGTCTCAGCGCAGTTATAGCTCAGAACGCAAGAAAATTTGATTATGAGGTTTACCTGACAGGTGCGGATTTTTCAGTAAATTTGAAACAACTTGCGCTTGCGCTGAAAGACGTTGAAAAAGTAGGGGCAGTACCTGACGTCAATGCGACAGTCAGACGCATACGCAGAGCATACACATCAGTATGCTCAAAAGTAAAAAGAGGAGAAAAACTGTTTGAGTGCGAAAAATGGCTATATGAAAATTTCCGCTCGGTAACTTTGGGCGTCAGACGCAACAATTACAAAGACTTTGCCGCGCTGCCGCACAGAGGAGAGGCAAGAGTCGTACATCTTGCAAAATCAGTGGTTTCACGCAATTACGGCAAAGTCGACGCACAATCGGTATCCGATGCAGTCAGGGAATTTTGCAGATATACTCCTTTAACTTACGGCGAAATATGCGCTCTTAAAGGTGCTTTTGAAGTCGCGTTACTCAAAAACGTCGAATTTGTTTGTCGTAAAATCAGAGCAGTCGAAAAGGCGAAAAAACGCGCTGAAGAAGACAGAGAACCCGACGTCCGCATGAGCAAACGAGAAGGTTATCTTCATTTTTATATTGCTGCAGGGAAAAAAATTCCAGATAAATTTATTGGCAGAAATACCGAAATCAACATCGAAAACGTCGATTTTGCATTTGCCGGTGCTATGTCGGATTATGCGCATATTATCGGCAATGCCGTGTCGTCGCTTAAATCCTTAGGCGATTTCATGACGGAACAATTCATAGTTTCGCTTTCTCCGATTAACGGTTACATTGAAAGGGATAAGTCTTATTGCGAAAGCGACTGTGCGTCAAAAAAACAGTATCTTGCCGCAATTTCGGAACTTGCGCGATATTTCAACGTCGGAGAATATGCGGTTGCAAAAGGGGCGTTCGACCTGGCTGCAAGGTTTGACGTCCATTTCGGAGAAATAATATTCAATTACCGTTATGCATTGCGTTCTCACCTGAAAGGCAAGTACGTCAATAAACTCAAAAGAACTCAGTACCGACTGGATAAAACGCTGTATTACTGTTCTGTTTTTCTGCTGCAGGCGGTTTTTGCTCTTTTGTCGGGCATTTTTCTTCCTCCGGTATGGCTCAGAATAACGGTAAGCTCGCTTGTTTTTGTCGCAGCCTATCCGTCGTGTGCATATATCGCAGAAAGAGTTATAGCGTTTTTCCTTCCAAAGCGTCCCGTACCGAGGCTGAATTATGCAGAAATTCCCCCGGAAGGTGCAACTGCTGTTGTCGTTTCTCATTATCTGACAAACCCTCAGAGTGCAAAAAAAGCGATGGACGACATGCTTGCGTTGAGAGCCGTAAACGACGGTAAAAACGTGTATTTCTTTTTGCTTTGCGACCTTGCAGAAAGCGACAGCGAAGAAAACGAAAAAGACAATGAAATAATAAAAGAATTGTCAAAAGGAGAAAAAGCCGAAAATTTTGCGGTACTTGTCAGAAAGCGCGTCGCAATAGGGAAGAAATACGGTGCCTACGAGAGAAAACGCGGCGCAGTTATGGATTTCAACGAGTGTATGATAAGCGGAGATACCTCAAAATTCAGATACGTTTCCCGTCCCTTCGATTTCAAAGCAAAGTATGTTATGTTGCTTGACGCAGACAGCAGGATAGGGGCAGGACAGGTACGTACCGCAGTCAATACGATAATGCATCCGCTCAATGCAAAATACAATCTTATGACATTTTCTTCGGTATATTCTCTGTCTTCTCTCGTTACTCCTTACTCTGAAAAGTTTTATGAAAGCGCGGGGGCGCAGACCTATTGCGATTATGACGATTTTTATTTTAATCTGACGTCAAAGGCGATATTCTGCGGTAAAGGTATTTATGACTTAGAGGCTTTTCATGAAAAGACTTCTGCGGTTATTCCGGACGGAAAGGTGCTGAGCCACGACATAATCGAAGGTGCGATTATGAATACCGGAAGTCTTAATCTTGCAGTTGCCGAAGACGCTCCGGATACTTTTGTAAGCGACGTTTCAAGGCGCAACAGATGGATGAGAGGCGATTTGCTGTTGTTGCCTTTCGTCGGCAAAAAATACTGTTCTGACGGGATATATTCATATCTGATATTGAAAAACGCTTTTTCATATTTATCTCCCTGCGCCGCGCTCGCGCTGTGGATTATCGCGCTTTCTCAGGGATATGCTTTGACGTTCGCCGGAGTGTTTTTTGCGTGTTTTTCGGCACCGCTCGCATCGCTTGCAATCTCTGTATCTCAGAGCGTTAGCGTTAAATCTTCTGAAAACTTCAGGAGAATTTTAAAAACGGTTTCAACTGCAGTTTTAGACGTACTGCTGTTGCCGTTTTACGCGACAGTAAATCTGGCTGTGGCTGCGCGGACTTTTTTCGACTATATATTCAATTCCGGCGCGATGCTTAAATGGAAACCATTTGCGACACTTCAGGGAATAAGCGGATACGGCAGACATGCGGCGACGGTTGCGCCTTCATGCATGATAACGGCTATACTCGCAGCAGTATTTTACGGTTCTCCTGCGGTTGCGGTTTACGCGCTGCTATTTATAGCGACGGTAAACTTTTTGGCATTTGCATGTAAAAAAAGAAAAGACAAGCCTGTGTCGCAGCAGGACAAAGCGGTTCTGACCGGATACGCACGCGACACATATGCATATTTCAACGAGCTTTCAGGCGACAGTTTGCCTTGCGACAATATTCAGATATATCCGCCAAAAGGGAAGAGTGCGACGACGTCCCCAACGAATATAGGTTATGCTTTGCTTGCGGAAATCTGTGCGGCAGAACTCGGAATCAAAACCGTTGCGGCAGCGAGGCAGAAAATACTCGCATTGATACAATGTTGCGAGAAACTGGAAAAGTGGAAAGGACATCTCTATAACTGGTACGACGTTTGCACTTTAAAACCGGTAAACCCGTACTTCGTATCTTCTGTAGACAGCGGAAACTATATTGCCGCACTTATATCATGCAAAGGTTTTTTCAAAGCAAGCGGTTTTGACGACGACGCAGAACGCTGTGAAAAACTTATAGACGAAACGGATTTTTCAGCATTGATTGACAAAGATAAAAACCAGCTGTTTATAGGATATAACGTGGGAGCAAAACGGTATGAAGGACATTACGATTTGCTTGCAAGCGAGTCAAGACTGACAGCGTATATTGCTTGCTGCATCGGCAAAGACAGCACTCTGTGGAACGGTTTTTCACGCGTACAGGTCAACTCTAAAGGTAACGTTCTTGCGTCCTGGTCAGGCACGGCTTTTGAATATCTGATGCCGCAACTGTTCTTGCCCGACGTGAGAAATTCTCTTATCACTTCAAGCGTAAAAAGGGCGGTAAATACTTTTGTTTCTCGTAAATGCAACGGACTCTGGGGCATAAGCGAAAGCGGATATTACGCATTTGATGCTGACGCTAAATATCAGTACAGAGCGCACGGTCTGGGAGAGCTTGCGCTGAGAAACGAAAGCGACAGATGCGTGATAACTCCGTACGCAAGCGCACTCGCACTGAGATATTGCCCTGAAAAGGCGTTGAGAAACCTGTCTTCTCTTCGCAACAGGGGTGTATACGGCGATTACGGTTTTTACGAGGCTATGGATTTTTCGGCAGGAAGGAATACCGTTTCTTCAGCTATGACACATCATCAGGGTATGATACTTTGCTCAATTGTAAACGCTTTGAAAGACGATGCGATAATCAGATATTTCATGTCTGACAATGCGATGGCAGGAGGAAAACTTATGCTTGAAGAAAAACAACTGCCTTGCATAACGAAACGGACAGTAAAACGCGATTTTATCTATTTTGGCAGCATAAACAATTATGCTTATACTGTAAATCTTGGTGGATTTCCAAGAATATGCATGCTGCGAGGCAGAGAATATTCAGTGGTTATCGATGATTACGGTTGCGGATATTCGCAATGGAGAGATAAGGATATAAACGTGTTTTCTACGGATTATTATAAAAACAGCGGAGGTTTCGGATATTTTATCTGCGACGGACAAACTTTTTCGCCTACTTTTGCACCTCTGAAAACGGACGGAGGCTCCTGCAAAGTAATATTCGGGAGCAATTTTGCAAAATTTGAAAACTTCAGACACAATTGCAATCTGAAGATTTTCACTCCGACTGTAGTAAGCGGAGAAGTGAGAGAGTATACGGTAAAGAACGATTCCGATAAACTGAAAAATTACCAATTTGTATTTGCAGAGCGTACCGCATTGAGCGGACGTGAAGAATATGCGGCGCATCCTGCGTTCTGTGACCTTTTTGTCAACGCACGTTTTGACCGTTCAAAAAATACAGTATATTTGAAAAGAAAACCGCGAGAAAGCACGGGAGGATTTATTCTTGCCGCCACTATGCTTGCAGGAACTGACGTTTATGCAGAGTGCAACAGACAGAATCTCTTAGGAAGAAACCGTGACGAGAGCAATCCCGCACTCGACTTCGGCGGAGAAAATCCGTCGCTCGGCGACGTTATCACTCCGTGCCTCGGACTTAAATGCGCGTTTACTCTCGCACCCGGACAAAGTAAAAAAATTGCTGTGATTATTCAATGTTCAGACGACGAAAGCACTCTCGAAAACAGAGTAAATCAAGTTATATCGACCGATTTTCTCAGCTATGCGTCAAAACCTGTTGAAGACGGGGACGGCTATGTGTTGTCTAAATATCTGCCTGACGAAGAAAGTGCGCGATTTGCAGGGAAACTGGCGGCAAAACTTTTGTATGAACCTTATCCTAAATCTGCGCTGCTCGCAAGATTGCAGAATCCACAGACATTGTCTTTCAATGAAAAGACTTTGATACTCGATTACGACTCTGTTCCGGGACTTGCAAAAAAAGCCGTAAAGAGTGCGATTGCGTGCAGACTGTGCGGAATAGATTTGAGGCTTGTCGTATTATATGACGAGTCTGACGGATACAACGGTGAAACTGCCGCAGAAATCTGCAACAGAGTGGGGGTCAGCGACCTGAAAACTCTGCCTTTCGTTACGTTTATAGACAAAAACGCATACAAACCGCAAGAGATTAAAAACCTCGTTTTACAGTCGTTTTTCAAATTTTCAGAACGTGAAGAAGACAACGTGCGGCGCAGTGTAATCGCCGTAAGACGACGCAACGGACAGGACAAATTTATTCCCTGCAAGCTGCCTGCAGTCTATCGGAGCGGTAACGGCGGATTTGACGAAAACGGCGATTATTACGTATTTTCTAAACCTCAACTGCCGTATTCTAACGTCGTTTCAACCCTTTCGGGCGGTTTTGTCGCTACCGAAAACGGCGGAGGATTCTGCTATTTCCTCAACAGCCAGAGTAATAAGTTGTCGGGATGGAGCAATGACCCTGTTGCGGACGCGCCCTATGAAAGACTGCTCGTGTCCGAAGGCGAATACGTCGTCAGAGTCAATAAACTTAATCATGGCGGATACGTCAGACACTCCAAGGGAAGTACGACTTACGTATGCCGTACCGAAAAAGCAGGTTATAAAACAGAAAAATATCTGGCAATGGGAGGAAAAATACAGGTAATCGCTTTGACTGTGTCAAATCACGGAGATAAGACTTTAAGTGCAGAAGTAAGTTATGTTATGTCGCCGTGTCAGGATACAAAGTCTGACAGAAGTTTTATATTCTGCGAAAAGGAAGGAAAAGACGCATTGAAAGCCGTCAACGTAAAGACAGGGAAAAGTTTTTATCTTCTCGCAAAAGACAATGCAGAAATCCTGACGGATTGCGAACAGGTGCTTTCAAGGGGAATAAACGGCTTTAACCCCAAGAGAAGTCAGAGCAGATTCAACAATCCGATTTGCGGGGCAAGTATTGAAGTCAGAATAGAAAAATCGTCGGAAAAGACGTTGATATTTGCAATTTGCGACAGTGAAGAAAGTCTTGCTTTTGCAAGAATAAACGATATTTCCCTGCAAAGAGAGCAATCAAAGAACAATCTGTCCGATACCGGCAGCGTAAAACTGATAAGCTCTGACAGGTCGCTCGACTTGCTTTTTGCAAACCTGCCTTACCAGGTGCGTGCAAGCAGAATATGCGGCAAATGCGGTTTCTACCAGGCAGGAGGCGCGATAGGTTTCAGGGACCAGTTGCAGGACTGTCTTGCGCTGTTGTGGTCAGACCCTGCCGCCGTAAGAGAGCATATTCTGAGATGTGCCGAAAGACAATATATCGAAGGCGACGTAATGCACTGGTGGCATGCACCGGCTTTCGGAGTCAGAACGAGGATTTCTGACGACAGGCTCTTTTTGCCATACGTCGCCTGCGAGTATGTCGCACATACCGGCGACGACTCGATACTCGGAGAAAAATGCGCTTATCTCATCGGTGAACCTCTCGACGATTTGCAGGAGGCAAGACTTGAACACGGCAAGTATGCGGGAGTGGAAGAAAGCCTTCTACTGCACATGCAAAGGGCAATAGACAGCGCGCTGGTCAAAGGAGAACACGGACTTCTTCTGATAGGAGGAGGCGACTGGAACGACGCACTCAACGAGATTGGTCTGAGAGGCAGGGGGGAAAGCGTCTGGCTTACTCAGTTTGCCATTGACGTTATCGAAAAGTTCTGCGCGTATATTGACAAGGAGAGTGCAAAAAGATATTACAAAATCGCCGCGGACCTCAGATGTGCCGTTCAGAACGCGTTTTTTGACGACAGATGGGCAAGAGCATTTACTGATAAAGGTGAGTGGCTGGGAACTAAAAAATCTAAAGGTTGCAAAACCGACCTTATATCTCAATGCTGGGCGCAGATTGTGTTTGCAGGAACGCAGGAACAGAGAAAAAGCGCGATGTGTGCTGCAAAATCGCTTATTGACGAAAATGCCGGTGCAGTCAGATTGTTTTCTCCGCCTTTTGACGGCAAAGTGAGATACGGATATATCTCGTCTTATCCGCAAGGGGTACGGGAGAACGGCGGACAATATACGCACGCCGCCGTGTGGTATCTGCTCGCGTGCTGTAAAGCAGGCGACAAAGAAGAGGCAAACAGGGTGCTGAAAATGCTCAATCCGGTCGAAAGATGCAGAGATAAAGATAAAAATGCGGCTTACAAAGCAGAGCCTTACGTGCTTGCAGGCGACGTTTATACAAACGAAGACAACGTCGGCAGAGCAGGCTGGACGTGGTATACCGGGTCTGCGGCATGGCTTTACAAAGTCATACTTGAAGAAATGCTCGGTATCAAAAAAAGAGGCGACAGCCTGGTATTTTCTCCGCCGCTACTCGATAAAGCCCAAGATGCGAGAGCGGAATACGTATACGAAGGCACCACCTACGTTATCGGATTTGAAAACTCAGGTATGCGCGGAATCAGACAAAACGGAGTAAATTATACAAACTGTTCGGTATTGCCGCTCAAAAAAAACAGAGGCAGGATTGAAATAACCGTACTGTTCTGAATATTGTTCTCTGCGCTCTTGACACGCTGACGCTTTATATTTATAATAAACGATATGGACAGTTTATTCGATTATAACGTAAACGCGTCAAAACCGCTTGCAGAAAAGATGCGCCCGACTACGCTCGACGACTTTGTCGGTCAGCAGCACATCGTCGGCAACGGAAGTCTGCTGCGCAGGGCTATACTTGCAGACAAACTGGGCAGCTGTATCTTTTACGGTCCTCCGGGATGCGGAAAGACTACGCTTGCTCACATTATCGCGTCCACGACTCACAGTGATTTCGTGCAGATGAACGCCGTTTCAAGCGGAGTTGCCGACGCAAAAAAAGTAATTGAGGACGCAAAGACGAGGCTTGAACTGTATGGTACGAGAACTTATCTTATGCTTGACGAGTGCCACAGGTGGAATAAGGCGCAATCTGATTGCATGCTTGCGGCGATAGAGCAGGGATATATCGTTTTCATCGGTTCTACTACAGAAAATCCTTATGTCAATATGACGCGTGCTATAGTGTCCAGATGCAGGGTTTTCGAGTTTAAAAGACTGAGCGAAAACGACGTAAAAAGCGCGTTGCAAAGAGCAATAAAAGATAAGAAAAACGGGCTTGGTAGTTACGACCTTGACGTGGATGAAAAGGCACTTGCACATCTTGTCTGGGCGTCGGACGGCGACCTTCGTACGGCTTTAAACGCGCTTGAGCTTGCCGTTATGACTACTAATCCCGACAGCAACGGAAAGATTAAAATAGACCTTGAAACCGCTCAGCAGTCTATTCAGAAAAAAGCTCTGAGTATAGATGAAAGCACTTATTACGATATGCTTTCGGCTTTCTGCAAATCTTTAAGGGGCAGCGACAGCGACGCGGCACTTTACTGGGCAGAAAGACTTATTCAGGCAGGCTGCGACCCGTTGCTGATAGCAAGGCGCACACTCGTTCACAGCAGCGAAGACGTCGGTATGGCTGACCCGATGGCACTTGTCGTCGCAAATTCCGCTGTCGAGGCATACAAGAACCTCGGTATGCCCGAAGGCAAAATTCCTCTTTACAATGCAATAATTTATGTGTGCGAGGCAAGCAAGTCAAACAGCGTTGTTGAGGCGATGTACGGTGCAGAAAGGTTGGTTCAGCAATATAAAGACGACAACGTTCCTCCCTATCTCAGGGATACGCATTATCATACGGATAAGGTTACAGGTTACAAATACGTACACGATTACGGCGGTTGGGTCGAGCAGACGTATCTGCCTGAATCTATAAAGGACGCCGTACTGTACAAACCGTCGGCAAACGGCAAGGAAAAAACACTCGTCAGAGCAAAAGTCATAAAAGCTAATAAAGGATAACATATGTTAAAAATCACAAATCTGGTCAAAAAATATAAAAACAGCGAAAAACTGGCAGTCGACGACGTTTCTCTGACAGTTGGCGAAGGAGAGGTTTTCGGCTTTCTCGGACCTAACGGTGCCGGAAAATCGACGACTATAAAGTGCGCTTGCGGCATACTTCCTTTCGATTCCGGAAGTATAACGATATGCGGACACAATATAAAAGACGACGCAATCGCCGCAAAGAGAAACATAGGTTACGTATCTGACAATCATGCGCTGTACGACAGACTTACCGCAAGAGAATACCTCAATTTTATCTGCGACGTATACGGCGTAGGCGCAAACGACCGCAGAACGCGTGCGGACAAATATCTGTCGCTTTTCGGGCTTACCGACGCTTTCGATAGCCCTATAAAGTCTTATTCACACGGTATGAAACAGAAAATCTGCGTTATCGGCGCGCTGATACATAATCCAAAACTGTGGATTCTTGACGAACCTATGACAGGTCTTGACCCGAAGTCTGCATATGAACTCAAAGAACTGATGAAGGAACATTGCAAAGAGGGCAACAGCGTTTTCTTCAGTTCTCACGTTCTCGAAGTCGTGGAAAAAGTATGCGACAAAGTTGCTATTATCGACGGGGGAAAACTGGTTACTTCGTTTGACATTGCCGACCTCAAGGATATGAAAGACAATAAGTCGCTCGAAGACGTCTTCCTTTCTCTCACAGAAGACAAACCGGAAAACGGAGAGGTGAATTTCGACTGATATGAATCAATTTTTCGCACTTTTCAAGCTGAATTTCAAATATTATACATTGCCTGATTTTTCAGATAAAAAATCGCGCAAAAAATATGTCGCACTCATTGTTTTGCTGGGACTTTGCTTTATATTCCCAATTGCAGGGCTGTTTATGACTCTTTATGCGACTGCGACTCTCGCTTTTGCGCAGGGCGGCATTGTGGAAATGCTTTCCGGCGTGTTCTGCATATCGCAGATTAGCGTGCTTTTTCTCAGCGCGTTTTCATACATATCTTCGATGTTTTTTGCAAAAGACAACGAGATTATGCTCAATTTGCCCGTACCCCAGATAACCGTATTTACGAGTAAGCTGCTTGTCAGTTATGTCAACGAACTTCTTATTTCGACCATAATCGTTCTTCCTGCGTCCGTAATTACCGCAATTGCGGCGGCACAGGCTGGAGTAACGCTGGGCATTCAGTTCTATCTGCTGATACCGGTTGCGGTATTGCTTTTGCCTCTTTTGCCTATGCTGTTGCTGTCAATAATATCCTTTCCGATAGCGATTGTAATTCAGAAACTCAGCAAAAAACCAGTATTGGGAGCGATAATTCAGGCGGTTTTTCTCATTGTTTTCATAGGCGCGATATATTACGTAACGTATTTGTCAAGTTATTCCGTAGGAAACGGGCAGGACCAGGCACTGAATATTCAACAGATATTCGCTCCTATGGCTAAAGTAAACGTTTTTACCACAATGCTTTCAAAGGCAATGACGGGGCAGAACGTCGTGGGTAATTTCTTTGCCTTCCTCGGTTCTACCGTCGCGTTTGCCGGAGTTTCATGCACGCTTTCCGTATTGTTCTACAAGCGTGCTTTGCAAAGCAGTGCAGAAGGCGACGGCGCGGCGAAAAAGAAAGCTGTGAAGAGCGATGCAGAGGCGAAAGTTAAATCCGCCGAAAAATCTTTTATTTTTGCCGACGTGAAAAACCTTCTGAGAGAAAGCTCCGTTACCGTAAACACGATACTATCTGTCGTAATGCCCGCATTGCTCGTGTTCCTTTGTACTTTTATGACGTCAAGTTCGATGCAGGCGTCGCTTGAAACAGGCGAGGAAGGAACACAGACTTTTGTTTCCACAGGGTATCTGTCGCTTGCTTTGTCGCTAATGATGGCAAGCTGGTTCTGTTCGGGAACAAATCTGCTTTCCACTGTAGGTTTCAGCCTGGAAAGAGAAAATTTCGCCGTAATCAAGACTTTACCGATATCCTTTGACAAGATTTATTACTCAAAACTGATAGCAGCAGACTTTGTTACTCTCGTTTCGACGTTGATTGCCGCTGTCGTTACGGTAATCATATCAAAACTTACGGTCTTTGACTTTGCGCTTATGTTTGTTCTGCTGACGGCTTACGGCTGCAGCGTAAACGCTTTTGCTTTGCTGAGGGACCTCAAGTCGCCGCGTATGAACTGGATGACGGTAAAAGAACTGACGAAAAACAACTTTCATACCCTTATCCCTATGCTGGTTTCGATGGCGGGAACTCTTCCCGTCGTTATCGCGGCTTTTATATGTGCGTTTGCTCCGGGACTTTCTGATGTCGCGCGTTCGGCAATAATATGGGGAATTTTTGCGGCGGTTGACGTGGTTTTCCTGCTGCTATTCCAACTGCATGCGGGAGATAAAGCTTTGAAATATTTTGAGGAGTGTGAGTGCTGATGCGACATCTTTGTATTGATTTGGGCGACGTAAGGATAGGACTTGCTACAAGCGACAGTATGGGAATATGTGCCACGGGGCTTGAAACATACCGTCGCACGCAACCGGATAAAGACCTTGAATACATCGCTGATATCGTAAAACGCGAGAATATAGGCAGAGTGGTGATTGGTCTTCCCGTAAATATGGACGGGACGAGCGGAGAGAGAGTAGAAAAGGCGAAAGCTTTCGGCGACGCGCTTAAACCTTTAATCGACGCTGAAATAGCATATCAGGACGAAAGGCTTTCTACCGTTGCAGGCGAAAGGATGCTTATCGAGGCGGGTATGAGGCGCGACAAAAGGAAAAAAGTTATCGATAAAATCGCCGCAACGATAATACTTCAGACTTATCTCGACTCGCACTGAAGTTGATTCAAAGAGTTGAAATGCGCGGCAAAATAAAGTATAATTATTGCGACAATATCCAAAGGAGAATAACAATGGCTAATAAAAAAGACGAAAAAATTACCGATGAAATAGAATTTATCGACGACGACGAGATTGTCGTGCTTAAGGGCGAAGACGGTCAGCAGATTGAACTTCTCAATATTGCCGAGATAGATTACGGTGACGCGGTTTACGCTATTCTTCAGCCCAACGACCTCGGAGAAATGGACGAAGACGAAGTATTCGTATTTGAAATCGAAGAGAACGAAAAGGGCGAACGCAATTACGTTCCCGTCGAAGATAAAGAACTCGCTCAGAGCGTAATTGACGATTATATTGAACTCCGCGACGGTTGCGGTTGCGACTGCGAAGATTGCGATTGCGAGGATTGCGACGAGTGCGAAGGCTGCGACGACGAGTGCGAAAATAAAGATTCCTGCGATAAAGACTGCAAAAAAAGCAAATAAGCTTATTAGGCTATATAAAAAACAATAAACGGCGTGAAATTTTAAAAAAACTGCCGTCTATTCGTTTGCTTTATATAATTTAATATGCTACAATCTTAATGCTAAAAAACCACCTTCGGTCAGCTGAGGGCATCCTGCTTTGCAAAAAGTAGTTCCGAGGCGAAAGCCGTGGGGAAGAAAAAAGGAGAATAAAAAATGGCAGTAGTAACAATGAAAGGTCTGCTTGAGGCAGGCGTACACTTTGGTCATCAGACCAAGAAATGGAACCCCAAGATGGCAAAGTACATCTATTCTGCACGCAACGATATTTATATAATCGACCTGCAGATTTCAGTTGAGCATGTTGAAAAGGCTTACGCTTTTGTACGTGACATCGCTAAACAGGGCAAATCCATACTTTTTGTCGGAACGAAGAAACAGGCTCAGGACGCTATCAAAGACGAGGCAGTCCGTTGCGGTATGTTCTATATGAACAAGAGATGGCCCGGCGGTACGCTGACCAACTTCAAGACGATGAGGAGCAGAATCGACCGTCTTAACAAAATCAATCAGATGGAAATCATGGGCGAGTTCGAACTTCTTCCCAAAAAGGAAGTTGCCGGTCTTAAAAAGGAAAAAGAAAAGCTCGAAGAAGTATTCGGCGGTATAAAGAACATGACCAATCTTCCCGGTGCAATGTTCGTAGTTGACATCAACAACGAAGAAATCGCCGTAAGAGAGGCAAGAAAACTGGGTATTCCCGTCGTAGGTCTTGTAGACACCAACTGCGACCCTGACATGGTTGATTACGTTATCCCCGGCAACGACGACGCTATCCGCGCTATCAAACTTATCGCAAGCATTATGGCAAACGCCGTAATCGAGGCAAACGAAGGTATCGCATATTCTGTTGAAGACGAGGAAGAGAACGCTGAAGAAATCAGCGAGGCTGCTGTCGAGAGTGAAAACGTAGGCGAAGAAGTTGCTCCCGCTCAGACCCAGGAATAATTCAAAGGAGAATATATATGAACTTTACTAATAAGGACGTTATGGACCTGCGCGCAAGAACAGGCGTAGGTATGATGGATTGCAAGAGAGCTCTCGTTGAGGCTGACGGCAATATGGATAAGGCTATCGAAATCCTCCGTGAAAAAGGTATGGCTACCGGTGCGAAGAGAGCAGGCAAAATCGCATCTCAGGGTATCGTTGACGCATACAGCGAAGGAAACGTTAGCGTTCTCGTCGAAGTAAACTGTGAGTCCGACTTCGTTGCAAGAGGCGAGCAGTTTAAAGAATTCGTTCAGAAAATCGCTGCTTACATCGCTGCAAAGAATCCGGCAGACGTCGCACAGGTTACCGCTGACAATGCCGACCTTCTCAACGAAACAGTTGCAAAAATCGGCGAGAAAATCGTCGTAAGACGTTTTGAAAGATATGTAACCGAGAGCGGCAAAATCAGCTCTTATATCCACATGGGCGGCAAAATCGGCGTTCTTGTCGAAACCGATGCAACCGCAAGCGACGAAGTTGCTCACGATATCGCTCTGCATATCGCGGCTGTCAATCCCTCTTACATCTGCTCCTCCGAAATTCCGCAGGAAGTCGTTGACAAAGAGAGAGAAATCAGCAAGGCTCAGCTGCTCAACGAGGGTAAAAAGCCTGAAATTATCGATAAAATCGTCGGCGGTAAGATTTCTAAGTTCTACAAAGAAGTCTGCTTGCTTGAACAGCCTTTTGTCAAAGACGGCGAAAAGTCCGTTGCAGATTATCTCAAAGCTAACGGTGGCGTAAAGGTTGTCAGATTTACCCGTTATACGATGGGCGAAGGTCTTGAGAAGAAAGAAGAAAACCTTGCAAACGAGGTTGAAGAACAAATCGCTAAAGCGAAGGCAAACAAGTAATTGATTATTAAGAAACGGCATTGCCGTTTCTTTTTTTAATAAACTACGGAGGTATTTATGTCCAAAGCAGTCTATAAGAGAGTAATAATAAAACTCAGCGGAGAGGCACTTTCCGGTTCAAAAGGCGTCGGTATAGACGCAAGTATGGTAGACTACGTCGTCGACCAGATTAAAAGAGTAACAGAACAAGGGGTTCAGGTCGGTATTATAGTAGGAGGAGGCAATTTCTGGCGCGGAAGACAGGCTCAGACAATGGACCGTACTGCTGCTGACCATATAGGCATGCTCGCTACGGTTATGAACGCAATCGCACTCCAGGACGCGCTCGAAACGGCGGGAGTCCCCACCAGAGTTCAGACCGCGCTGACAATCACAAGAGTTGCAGAACCTTATATTCTCCGCAAAGCTCTCCGTCATTTTGAAAAAGGCAGAGTAGTCATTTTTGCTTGCGGAACGGGAAATCCTTATTTCAGTACTGATACCGGTGCGGCTTTGAGAGCTGCTGAAATTCATGCAGAGGTGCTTTTGCTTGCCAAAAACGTGGACGGCGTTTACGACAGCGACCCGCGCAAAAATCCCGATGCTAAGAAACTGGACGACATTTCTTATATCGACGTTATTCAGAAGGGATTGCAGGCTATGGATACCACCGCTATTTCTCTTTGTATGGAAAATAAAATACCTATCGTTGCGTTTGCACTTCACGAAAAAGACAGTATTGTCAGAGCTGTAAACGGCGAAAAGATAGGAACGATTATTCATTAAAAGACAAGGTCCCTCCGAAACAACGGAGGGATTTTTTTATTGTTTTGTTTTTTACGCTGCTTTTTCAGATAAAATACGGCTTTCGGCTTGCTGAATATAAAAAATAGTGTAATTTATGCTTTTAATACGTGCATAATTATAATATTTATTAAAATATATTGAACTGATAAAAAAAATTTGATATAATTTCATTTAGAAATCTAATGAGGTGCATTTTATGATAAACAGTGAAAAAATCGAAATACTCGAAGTGTTTGACAAATACGAGGAAAAGCTTGAAAAAGGCGTTTCCAATCTCAAAGGAGAGTTTGCCAAACTCAAAGCGGGCAGAGCCAACGCTCACGTTCTTGACAAAGTTCTGGTAGATTATTACGGCACTCCCACTCCTATAAAACAGCTGGGTAATATCTCTGTTCCGGAGGCAAGGATACTTATGATTTCGGTATGGGACGTATCTGCGCTCAAAGCTGTAGAAAAAGCAATAAATGAGGCAAATATCGGTATCAATCCTCAGAACGACGGCAAGGTCATACGTCTTATTTTCCCGGAACTTACCGAGGCGAGAAGAAAGGACCTTTGCAAAGAAATCAGAGCAATGAGCGAAAATACAAAAATCGCTCTCAGAAACGCTCGCCGTGATGCGAACGACGCTGTGAAAAAGCTCAAGAAAGACAACGTCGTTACAGAGGACGAAGTTTCGCTTTGCGAAAAAGAAATAGACAAACTTCTTGCAGACGCAGTGGCTGACGTCGACAAGAGTACTAAAGACAAAGAACAAGAAGTTATGACCGTCTGACGGTCTGGCTTGTCTTTGCAATAGAAAAGACAGTTCAAGCCGGCTATTAAGTCGGCTTGTATGCAATTTTAACGGATTTATAATAAAAGGAGCGTAAAATGCTTAACGAAATAAAAATTCCGCGCCATATAGCTTTTATCATGGACGGCAACGGCAGATGGGCAAAAAAACGTCTTTTACCGCGCAAAGCGGGGCATAGAGAAGGCGTTGTGGCTTTGCGCCGCATGGTTGACGAGTGTGAAAAAGCCGGTGTGGAAATGGTATCTTTTTACGCTTTTTCGACAGAAAACTGGACAAGACCGCAGGATGAAATCGACGCGTTGTTCAAGATGGTGAAAGAGTTTGCCGATAAATATCTCGACGAATACGTCAAGCGCGGTTTCAGAATAATGTTTATGGGGGATTTGTCCAAACTTCCCAAAGAAACGGTAGACGCGCTCAAGAGAATACTCGAAAAGGCAAAAGACAATAAAGGCATGATTGTCAATATTGCTCTCAATTACGGCGGAAGGGACGAAATCCTGCACGCGGTAAACATTTTGCTCGATGCCGGACTCAGGAACGTAGATATGCAGACGCTTTCAGACTGTATGTATACGGCAGGACTGCCTGACCCGGATGTAATAGTCAGGAGCAGCGGAGAGAAAAGGCTGAGCAATTTTATGCTGTGGCAGGCAGCTTATGCAGAACTCGTGTTTGTCGACGACCTGTGGCCTGATTTCGACGAAAAAATTTTTGCAAATATAATAGATGAATACTCGCGAAGGGACAGAAGATACGGAAATATACGCCGTATAAACTGATTCGCAAAGGAAATGTTATGCTAAAAAGAATACTTACGGCAATAGTTTTGCTTGCAGTAGTACTGGGTACGCTGTTCGGACTCAGGCAGTTCAGTCTTTTTTATGTGGACGCTCTCATATTAATCTGTATGGCTATAGGCGTATACGAAATGTTTACCGCATTTAAGTCTGCAAAATACAGACCTATGGCAATTCCGCTTGTTTTAGCCGTTGTCTGCATTTATCCTGCGTTGTGGTTTTTACGCGAAACGGGCATAGTTGCCGTTATTTCGCTTTGCGTAATGGTCGCGCTGACTATTTTCACGTTTGACCATAAGTATGAACTCAAAGATTTTCTTTCAACTGCGTTTATACTGTTTTATCCCGTGCTGCTGCTTTCGATATTCTTCCTCATCAACGGTAAGACTACTTTGGGCGACAATCCGGTAAACGAGAATTACGGCGATATGATAGGTATAATGCTTGCGCTGTTTTTACCTGTATTCACAGATACATTTGCGTATTTTACTGGTATGGCGATAGGCGGCAAGAAATTATGTCCCGAAATAAGTCCCAAAAAGACTGTTGCAGGCGCGGTAGGAGGGCTTGTCGGAGGAGTTTTTGCAAGCGCAATGGTTTTTCTGCTGTTCGACTATTACGGTGTCTTTGACGGTATGAAGAACGTACATACGCTTGCGTTGACAACGAATATGTACATATCGCTTGCTATTTATCTCGTAATCGGTCTTGTCGGTGCCGTTGTCTGCGAAACAGGCGACCTTGCGGCAAGCTGGATTAAGCGCAAGGCGGGCATAAAAGATTTCGGCAAAATCTTCCCGGGACACGGCGGCATAATGGACAGACTTGACAGTATTTTATTCATGTTGCCGGTAATATATCTGACTTTTGCCGTCATAAACGTCGTTGAATAAAAGTTGCATTGCAAAAGTATTTTTTATTCTGACGTAATTTATTTGCTTAACTATCAATAATCTTTAAGGAGAAAAAGTATGAAGGAGCTTTTGATACTGGGATGTACCGGTTCTATTGGGACACAGGCTTTGGAAACTGTCAGACGCTATCCGTCAAAACTTAAAGTTGCCGGACTTTGTTGCGACAAAAACGCGCCGCTCCTTCAGAAACAGATAGACGAGTTTAAGCCCCGTTATGTAGCGATAAGAGATAAAGACGCTGCAAAAACTCTTGATATTCCTCCTCAGACTGTTTTATTTACAGGCGAAAATGCTGCGACGGAGATTGCAGGCGCGACCGACGCGACAGTTCTCAATGCGCTTGTAGGCATAAGCGGGTTAAGACCGACTATGAGTGCGCTGAGCAGAGGAAATACAATAGCCCTTGCCAACAAGGAAACGCTCGTTGCCGGCGGGGATATTGTCATGAAAACGGCAAGAGAACGCGGTATTAAAATTCTTCCGGTCGACAGCGAACACAGTGCTATATGGCAATGCCTCAACCGCAATGCAGCTGCCGCAAAAGACGTGGAAAAACTGATTCTTACGGCGTCGGGCGGACCCTTCAGAGGCAAAAGCAGAGAGGAACTCAAAGACGTTACGATAGACGACGCTCTCAGGCATCCCACCTGGAATATGGGCGTTAAAGTCACCGTGGACAGCTCTACAATGATGAATAAGGGCTTTGAAGTTATAGAGGCATCGCATCTGTTCGGTGTCGGAGCTGACAAAATAGATATTGTCGTTCACAGGCAAAGCATTATACACTCAATGGTGAAATATAGCGACGGCAGCGTTATAGCTCAGATGAGTTTTCCTGACATGAGGTTGCCTGTACAGCTTGCTTTGCTTTATCCTGAAAGAGGTGATTATTGTTTTTCTCCGCTATCTTTCGACGGGCTGACGCTTGATTTTGAAAAGCCGGATACTGACGTTTTCGAGTGCCTTAAAATCGCGCTTGACTGCGTAAAAGCCGGCGGAAAAGCCACTGCTATACTTAATGCCGCAAACGAAGTTGCCGTAGCAATGTTTGTTAAAAGACAAATAAAATTCTTTGATATACCATATTATATTAAAAGAGCGTTGGACAGGTTTTATGACGGCAATCAGCCTTTTTGCGAACTTGACGAAGTGCTTGACGTTGATAAAAAAGTCAAAAAATACGTCGCTGACGACATCGGGAGAATAAGTGTATGACGCAGATTCTGCTTTGCGTTTCCGCAGGCGAAGTCTTCAAATGGATAGGATATATCGTTATTGCGATGATTTGTTTTATGTTCATGATTGTCGTTCATGAACTCGGACATTACACCGCAGGCAAACTGCTCGGATTTAAAATAAACGAGTTCGCAATCGGTTTCGGACCCGCGATATTCAAGAAGGTTACAAATAAAAATACAGGTGAAACATTTTCGCTGAGATGTATTCCTGCAGGCGGATTCTGTGCTTTTGAAGGTGAAGACGCAGAGGCAGAATCTCCTGAAAGTTTCAATTCTCATCCCGTATGGAAGAGAATAATCGTGCTTGCGTCCGGGGTATTTTTCAACTTTTTAAGCGCGATTATCATACTGAACATCTTTTTTATGACATACGGCGAGGCTGTGCCTGAGATTGCGGATACCTATCAGCTCGTGCAGGAATCTGACGAACAACTGTTTCAGCCGGGAGATAAAATAATCGAAGTAAACGGGAAAAAGGTATACAGTCTGCTTGAGTCCGGAAAGCTGGGAGAGCTGATTTCCGGCAGCGATACCAACGAATTTACCGTACTCAGAAACGGCGAGGAAGTAACTTTTACCGCTACAAAAACAGAGTATTATTATACCTACCTGACTGAAGACGGCTCTATGGCAACGGAGATAAAAACGGGGCTTGGGATTACCTACGGGTTCGGTCAATATAAACTGGGGTATTTCTCTGCGGTAGCGCGTTCTTTCAATTTCTGCGGCGACGTCGTAGAACTGATTTTCAAATCGATAGGGCAACTGTTTACGGGAGCTGCAAAAGTGAAAGATACGATGGGAGGCACGATTACCGCAGTGTCCGCTCTCGTTCAGCTGGGGCAATCCGGATTTGCCGCAGTTGCTTACGGAGTTGCGGTTTTGTCGATTTCGATAGCGTTTATGAACATTTTGCCTCTTCCTGCACTTGACGGCTCTCGTATAGTTTTTGCTATAATAGAGGCGATAAGAAAAAAACCTCTCAACCGCAAGGTGGAGGGTATGATACACGCGGTGGGACTCGTACTGCTGATTGGACTTGCCGTCACGTTCGACCTGCTGCATTTCTTTGGGTGAAAATATGACGAGAAAAATTAAAATAGGAAACATTACGATAGGCGGAGGAGAGAGAATCGCCGTCCAATCGATGACAAATACTAAAACTTCGGATATAGACGGTACTCTTGCTCAACTCGCCGCACTTGAAAAAGCAGGTTGCGACATTGCACGCTGTTCGGTACCGGACGAGGCAAGCGCAAAAGCTTTAAAGAGCATAGTAAAAGGCACTAAAATGCCTATCGTCGCCGACATACATTTCGATTACAGACTGGCGGTTGCTGCGGCAGACGCCGGTGCGGCAAAAATCAGGATAAATCCGGGCAATATCGGTGACGAAAGTAAAGTGGAATATCTTGCAAAATATCTGAAGGAAAGAAAAATTCCTGTCAGAATAGGCGTAAACGGTGGCTCGCTTGACAAAAAATATCAGGGCATGCCGCTGGCTGAGGCGATGTGCGAAAGTGCGCTCGAACATGTAGGTTTGCTTGAAAAACACGGTTTTTACGATATAGTAATTTCTGTAAAATCCTCTGATGTCGCAAATACGATAAAGGCATACAGATTGCTATCTCAAAAATGCGATTATCCTCTGCATGTCGGCGTAACAGAGGCGGGAATTTACGAAAAAGGACTGATAAAATCGGCAATAGGTATAGGCTCTCTGCTTTGCGACGGAATAGGCGATACCGTCAGGGTTTCTCTTACCGACGACCCCGTAAAAGAAGTTTATGCCGCAAAAGAGATTCTCAAGGCGGTCGGACGCTTTGACGGTGCTTATGCAGAAGTCGTGTCGTGTCCCACTTGCGCAAGAACGTGTATAGACGTGCAGGGCATAGCGACAAAAGTCGAAGAATACGCGCGCACTCTGAATAAGAGCGTAAAGATAGCGGTAATGGGCTGCGTTGTCAACGGAATAGGTGAATCAAAAGGATGCGACGTAGGAGTCGCAGGAGGAAAGGACAAGTCCGTCATATTCAAAGACGGCAAAATAATCGCTACAGTTCCCAACGAAATTATACTCGAAGAGCTGAAAAGAGCAATCGATAAAATATAATTACCATTTATATTTTTATGCGATTATTATAAAAATCGACTTAATTTAGAATATAAATCATATATTTGAGCCGTATTTTGACTATATATTTGTTAATAACAAACAAAATAGCGACTCTGCAACAACAGCAGAAAAACTCGTGAGGAAACTTTGCGTATATATGAATAACGATGACAAAGTGAAGAATACAGAAGAAAAAATCGATTTTATAAAACTTCTCAATATACGTTTTGACAACGCATACGACTTTCTTCGCGTTCGCTCAGTTGACCTCGATATCGAAGAAAAGACAGTTTCCGTTCAAATAGGTATGCCGTATTCAGGAGAAAATACTCTCAGCGAGGAAGACAAGAAAAAAATACTTTCTTTTGCCGTTGAAATATTGCCTTCAGAATATTCCGTTTCGATAAGCTACAGAAAATTCGGCGTCGATTATGATATCGTTTATAAACTCATAAGAGAATACGTTTCAAAGTATCACAGGGCTTATTCTGTATTGATTTCATCTGACAACGTAAAGATAGACTGCAACGATAAAACGGTCACCGTAACCATCACTGTCGTAAAATCCGTCGAAGGTCTTTTCAGAAAGTGCAATCTGCCGGAAGGACTCAAAGAATATCTGGATTCTTCGTATGACAGAGAAAACATTATCAAAATAGAGAATACGGACACTTTTGTCATATCTGAGTCCGCTAAAGAGGAAGTTCCGGTCGTAATCGACGATTGTTACATAGAGATAAGCGCGCTGCACAAGCTTTGCGGCGGTGAAATAACTTCAAAAGCACGCTATATAAGGGCATGCAAAACTCCTCAGAGTGCGATTTGCGTAACCGGAAAGGTTGAAAGTATCGTTGCCAAAAATTCAAAATCTTCGGGCAATCTGTATTACAATTTTACGATAAACGACACTACCGGCATGATGAGATGCTGCTATTTCACGAGAAAAGCCGCAAAAGGTCCGCTGGATATTCTCGAAGAAGGAGCAGAAATAGCCGTCGTCGGCGATTTGCAGAACGACAATTATAAAGGCGGGCTTTCTCTTATAGCAAAAAGCGTTAGTCTGTGCAAGATTGATTATTCTTCAATACTTACCGAAGACGATTTGAAACGGAAAAAAACTTATGTGCCTGTTAAGGCAAAGCCTCTCGACATTACTACGCAACAGAATATCTTTGACATTGCATATGAAAAACCGCCTTATCTTACGGATAACGTTTTTGTTGTTTTTGACCTTGAAACCACAGGACTTCTCGACAACGGAGTTCCTTGTAAAATTATCGAAATAGGTGCTGTCAAAATTGTAAACGGCGTGTGTACGGAATATTTTTCGACACTTGTCGACCCGCAGATGCATATACCGGAAGGCGCGTCTGCGACAAATCATATTTACGACGATATGGTAGAGGATGCACCGTATATCGAAGACGTTCTGCCTGACTTCCTTGCGTGGGTGGGTAATGCTACGTTGGTTGCTCACAACGGAAATAAATTCGATTTTATAGTTCTCAGAAACGAGGCTGCGGAACAGGGTATGACGGTGCCTAACAAGACAAAAGATACAATAGTTATAGCTCAGGCATACAGAGATAAGACCGGTAAGAGGGGGCAACTCAACCTCAGGGTTCTTTGCAAAGAGTTCGATATTGAACTGGTTGAGGCTCACCGCGCATACTATGACGCTTACGCGACGGCGCAGTTGTTTATTCGGCTGTGCGATTTTGTCGACGTTGAAAGAATAGGGTGAATTTAAGTATTCGACAAAATATTGCCGAGTCTGACTTAGAGTAAAACAAGTGTTTTGTCTGACCGTTGTTCCTCTTTATCGTCGCGATTTTTATATATGCATTTCTGTTCTCGTGTAATAATAAGTGCGATAAAGGGCGCAGATATTTCACATTTGTGCATTTTTTGCAATTAATTCTGAAAAAAGTGTTGATTTTGCAAAATATATGTGATAATATATATGTAAGATAGTATTTACTTACTAAGCGGCTGACATCAGTCGCTTTAATTATGTAAGGAGAGGTTATGTCTAAAATCTGCGACAGCGTACAGGAACTTATACAGCCTATTCTGGATAAAATGAATATCGAACTTGTCGAAGTGGAATTCAAAAAACGCGGCGACAACGACGGTTCGCTCACTGTCTATATTGACAAAGAGGGAGGCGTTTCTCTCGACGATTGCGAGGCGGTACACAACGCTATCGACGCTCCGCTCGACGAACTCGACCCGACCGGCGGAAAGCCATATACTCTCAACGTGTCTTCGCCGGGACTTGACAGACCGTTCAAGACTATCAGAGATTATCGTAAACATCTTGGTGAAGAGATAGAGATTTCTCTTTACAAACCGGTAGACGGCAATAAAAAATTCGAGGCGGTTCTCAATAGCGTTGACGACGCATTTACGCAGATTACCGCATCGGTAAAAGGAAAAACCATACAACTAAATATAAAAGACATAGCCCTCGCAAGAGCGGTTATCAAGTTTTAGGAGGACAAAATGATTAACAAGGATTTTTTTCTTGCGCTCGATTTGCTTGAAAAAGAAGGAAAAATCGACAAGGAACTGACGCTCAGGTCGCTTGAGGCAGCTATTGCCGCAGCTTACAAAAGAGAGTCCGGCGAGGCTCGCCCCGTAAGCGTTCAGATTAACGAACAGCGCAACCAGATAAGAATTGTCGCTTATCAGGAAGTTGTCGAAACCGTCGAAGACCCCGAAAAGGAAATTTCTCTCGAAGACGCAAAGAAGATTAAGTCGTCTTACAAAGTCGGCGACCGCGTCGTTGAAGAGATTACTCCCAAAGTTTTCAGCCGTATCGACGTTCAGACCGCAAAGCAGGTGTTTATGCAGAGGCTGATGGACGAGCATAAGAAGATTACCTTAGAAGATATGACGCAGAAAGAGGGTGAAATCGTCACCGCTCAAATCAGAAGAATAGACGGCGACAGAATTTACCTTGACATATCCGGTTCTCAGATGGAGGGCATAATGATGCCGCAGGACCAGGTAAAAGGCGAAATTTACAAGCAGGGCGACGTACTTAAAGTTTACGTAAAGAATATCCGTACAGATTTCAAAGGCGGTTCTCAGGTTATGGTTTCAAGGTCGCATCGCGATTTTGTAAAGAGATTGTTTGAGATGGAAGTTCCCGAAATCAAATCCGGACTCGTCAAAATCAAGAAAATCGTCAGAGAGGCCGGTTACAGAACCAAGATGGCAGTATATTCCGACGACCCCAGCCTGGACGCTGTAGGCAGCTGCATAGGTCAGAGAGGTATGAGAATAAACGGTATCGTAGGCGAACTCAACGGTGAAAAAATTGACGTAATCGGTTGGTGTTCAGACCCCCTCGAATATATTGCGCGCGCTCTTAGCCCTGCAAAAGTCATCATGGTGCAGGTGAACGACGAAGAGAAGAGCGCGAAAGCTATCGTTGCAGACGACAAACTTTCTCTCGCTATCGGCAAGCAGGGACAAAACGTCCGCCTTGCTGCAAAGCTCACAGAGTGGAAAATAGACGTAAAACCCTATTCTTCAATAGAAAACGTTGTTGAAACTCACCAGGACGAGGAGTAAGAAGTGAAAAAGATTCCCGAAAGAACGTGCATAGCCTGCCGTACGTCAAAGCCAAAAAACGAATTTATCAGAGTCGTTCGCGACCCGCAAGGTAATATTTCGCTTGATTTTACAGGTAAGAAAAACGGCAGAGGAGCGTATCTGTGCAGGGATAAGAATTGTCTGGCAAAATGCGTCAAGTCAAAAGGTCTTGACCGCGCGCTGGGTTGTAAAGTAGACGAAGAAGTCTATCAAAGACTTTTGCAGGAATATGACGAACGCGGCGGGAATTGAAAGTTATCTCGGTTTTGCGGTAAGGGCTAAAAAAGTCGTATACGGTCTTGAGTGCCTGTTGAGGCTAAAGCAGATACCCGAAGTCGTTTTATATGACCAAAGTCTTGGCAACAGCGCAAAACGCAAAGCGCAGTTTTTCTGCGAAAACAAATGTGCTGCGTTCCTGCCCGTGAAAGAAGGGTTTTTGAACGAAGTACTTAAAAGAAACAACGTCAAGCTCATTGCGGTTCTGGATAAATCGCTGGGCTGTCAGATTAAACGAATACTTGCGTCAAAATAGCCGAAGACGCGTTACGGAGGTAGTTTGTGGCTAACGAAAACAACACGACTGAAAAGGTAGATTACACCAAAAACCTGAAGGAGATAAGTGAATTTGTCAACGACAAAGTAAAACCGCTTATCGCGAAAGTCATTTCGTCCAAATCAAACGTTAAAGACGCATTGGACAAAGTGGCTCTCGTAAAAGCGGAACTGACTCGTCAGGTACAGGAGGAGTTGCAGCGAAAAGAGGAAGAAGAAAAAGCTCTTTCCTATGATGCCGCACGCGAAGAAAACAGTCAGACTTCCGTATCTACAGCTGAACAAACGGAAGTTGAAACCGTACAACCTGAAACGGATGCGATTCAGGATACTACCGAACAGGCTGCTGAAGAAAAAACCGAAACGCCTGCTCCGGTTGCTCCCAAAGCCGAAATAAAGCCTGTACAGAAACCTGCTCAGCCGAGAACTTATATAAATCCCGATGCTAAGATTGGCGGAAAGAGAGATTCTCAAAGACCCCAGGGCGGATTTGCGCAAAGACCTCAGGGGGACAGACCTCGCCGTCCTGCAGGACAAGGCGGTCAGGGAGGTCAGGGCGGATATGCCCAAAGACCTCAGAGCGGTATGCAGACGAGAGTTTTCGACACTCCGCCGCAGCAGAACGCAAACAATCAGTTCAAAAAAGACAATAAAAAGAAACAGAACGGCGGCGCGAAAGACGACAACAAAAAAGGACTCAGCAAACGCGATTTGCTTAAAAAAGGTTATGTTTACGAAGGCGGCGACGACGAAGACGGTCAGATTAGACACGTCAAAGTGCGCAGAGCTAATAAGAAGGAAACCTTTACGCCTCAGGCTATCGTTATCGAACACGCAATCATAAATACCGACCCTGTAGCTATTAAAGTTCTCAGCGAAAAAATAGGTAAGACTTCTACCGAAATCGTCAAAAAACTGTTCGATATGGGCAAGTTTGCAACGATTAACGACAGCATTGACTTTGAAACGGCTGAATTTGTCGCTCTCGATTACGGCATCACGCTCGAACTCAAGCAGGATACGACCGCTGAAGACAAGCTCAACGAACTTACCCACGTAGAATACGGCGAAGATAAACTCAAAAGACGTCCTCCTATCGTTACGATTATGGGACACGTCGACCACGGTAAAACGTCGCTCCTTGACTATATCAGAAAGAGTAACGTGGCGCGCGGAGAGGCAGGCGGTATTACCCAGCATATCGGCGCATATTCGATTGAGGTAAACGGAGAAAAAATCACCTTCCTCGATACTCCCGGACACCAGGCGTTTACCGCAATGAGAAGACGCGGCGCGAACGTAACCGATATTGCAGTTATTGTCGTAGCGGCTGACGACGGTATCATGCCGCAGACAGTTGAGGCAATCAATCATGCAAAAGACGCGGGCGTTTCTATAATAATCGCCGCAAACAAAATAGACAAACCTACAGCGAATCTTGAAAATCTCAAACAGCAACTTGCTGCTCACGACGTGCTTGTCGAGGAGTGGGGCGGCGACGTTATGATGTGTCCCGTAAGCGCAAAAACAGGTCAGGGCGTACCAGAACTTCTCGAAGGCATTTTGCTTGTAGCCGAAGTTCTTGACCTCAAAGCTGTTGAAGATTGTCCCGCTCAGGGTTCAATCATAGAGGCAAGACTTGACAAAGGTCTGGGACCCGTTGCTACCGTACTCGTTCAGAGCGGTACGTTGCACGTTTCGGATTATGTTGTCGCAGGCACCAGCATAGGCAAGATACGTTCTATGACAGACTTTACCGGTAAGCGCGTCAAAGAGGCAAAACCATCTTTTGCCGCTCAGGTACAGGGCTTTACCGAAGTGCCTAATGCCGGAGATAAACTTGTCGTAGTAGGCGACGAAAAGCTTGCAAAAGAAGTTGCGGCAGAAAGAGCTGCAAAAGAAAGAATAGAAATGCAGAACCGCACGGCAAGTGCAAAGACTCTCGAAGATATGTTCAAAAACGTATCGGACGAAGAAGTCAAGTCGCTCGCTGTCATAATCAAAGCAGACGTTCAGGGTTCGGCTGAGGCTATGAAACAGTCGCTGCTTGAGATTTCCGACAAGATGAAAGACGACAACGTCAAGATTTCGATAATACATGCAGGCGTTGGTGCAATAAGCGAAGGCGATGTAAACCTTGCTTATACGTCCAATGCGATTATTCTCGCATTCAACGTAAAGGCGGAACCCAAAGCAAGACAGCTTGCAGAGAGAAGTTCTATCGAAATCAGATATTACCGCGTTATTTACGAGGCAATCGAAGATATTCAGAGTGCGCTCAAAGGCATGCTTGCACCTGTTTACAAAGAGGAAATCGTCGGTCATGCAGAGGTCAGAGCGACGTTCAGAATCAGCGGCGTAGGCATGATAGCAGGTTGTTACGTTACCGACGGTAAGGTCGCAAGGACAAACAAGGCAAGACTCATACGCGACAATATCGTCGTATTTGAAGGAAATATCGCATCACTCAAGAGAGAGAAGAGCGATGCAAAAGAAGTCGCAAGCGGTTACGAGTGCGGTATCGGTCTTGAAAAGTTCGGCGACATCAAAGAAGGCGACGTCATTGAGGCGTTTGAAATGATACAGGTGAAAAATGAATAGGCTGGACAGGATTAATTCCGAACTAAAAAAACAGCTTGCCATCATCCTTCGCGACGGAGTGCGCGACCCGAGAGTACGCGGCATGATAAGCGTCATGGAAGTCAGCGTAGACAAAGACCTGACTCTCGCAAAGGTATACGTGAGCATCTTCGGCGCGGACGGCTGCGAAAAAGAAGTCCTCGAAGGACTCAACAGCGCACAGGGGTATATAAAATCCAGGCTTAAGAATATGATGATTCTCCGTGCCGTTCCCGCTCTGAGGTTTATACTCGATACCTCTATCAGTTACGGCATGAGTATGGACAAGCGACTGACGGAGTTGAATAAAAATGACGGTAAAAAATCAACAGATTGAAAAATTTATCAATGCGGTCGATAAAGCGCAGACAATTGCGCTTTTCAGCCACATAAATCCCGACGGAGATACTTGCGGCAGCGCACTTGCGCTTTACCGCGCTTTGAAGACGTATGGTAAACAGCCATACGTTTTTTGTGACGGAGTTTTCAATGACAAACTGCATTATCTCGACGGACTGGAAGAATATAACAAATACGATTTTTCGCCGTGCGACCTGGCTATTGCTGTTGACTGTTCGGACAACGGCAGGTTGGGGATGTACGAGAGCGCGTATTATTCATGCAGATACCGTCTTTTCGTTGACCACCATATAACGAGAGGTAAAAGAGGCGATTTCAATATCGTTGAAACAGATGCATCGGCTACCGCAGAAGTAGTATTTGACCTTATAAAAGCTTTGGACGAACGCAAAAAGTGTATGGATGACATTGTCGCTAAACTTCTTTACTGCGCTTTGGTTACCGACAGCGGCGGTTTTTCTTTTTCATCGGTTACCGAAAAGACGCTTTCTGTTGCCGCTGAACTGATAAAATACGATTTCAAAGCAAACGAGATATTCGATAACTTCATGAAGAAAATCGATTATAAAGTTTTCAATCTCAAGAATCGCGTATTGAGCAACGCTAAAATGTATGACGACGGTGTCATAGCAGGAATATTTTTCAGAAAATCAGACTTTGACGCGACCGGCACTACAGATGCCGATACCGAAGGCATTATCAACAATATTCTCAATATTATTGGCGTGAAAATCGCTTTTTCTATTACAGAAACAGGAAACGGCATGCAGTACAAAGTCAGTTTCCGTACGGTTGACGGTGTAAATGCCGACGAAATAGCCGCAATTTTCGGGGGCGGAGGTCATAAAAACGCCGCCGGATGCAGAGTAAGCGGTTTCTTTGAAGACGTAAAAGACAAAATACTCAAGGCTTGCAGGGATTGCCTATGAACTTTGCGGTTGCGATATATAAACCTGAGGGTATTTCTTCAAGCGACGTTGTAATTAAATGTCGCAATGCTTTTTCAAAAGCCGTGGGACAAAAGATTAAATGCGGACACATGGGGACGTTGGACCCTGCCGCAGACGGTGTTCTCGTCCTTGGGTTCGGCAAAGCGACAAAGCTTTTCGATTATGTGCAAGGGTGTAAAAAGGTTTATAAAGCCGAATTTACCTTTGGAAAAACAACTGATACTCTTGACAGGGAAGGCATTGTAACGGCGGAAGACGGAAAGCTCCCGACGGAAACAGAACTGAAAGAAGTATTGCCGTCTTTTATAGGTGAAATTAGTCAGGTTCCGCCTGAATACAGCGCGGTAAACGTAAACGGAGTCAGAGCTTATAAGCTTGCGAGAAAAGGAGCGAAGGTAAAGCTTGACGCAAAAACAGTAAATATTTACGAAATAAAACTGCTGAGTTGTGTTAGCAGTGGCAACGACGTTTTAAGTGCAGAGATAGAAATCGTCTGCGGTTCGGGTACATACATAAGAAGTCTTTGCAGAGATATTGCAAACAAACTTGGCTGTCTTGCTTATATGTCTGCGTTGACAAGGACTGAGTGTGCAGGATACACTTTGAACGATGCGGCGGATATGAAAGAATTTATTTCTGCCCCTGAAAAGTTTGTGCGTCCGGAGCTTGAAATCATTGAAAAACTTTTTACGCCGGCAGATGTGGACATGGATACTGCCAAACGACTGAAATACGGTCAGAGTGTAGCTTGTGCATACGCAGACGGCATATACGGCATTACCTGCGGAGGCGAAATCCTCGGAGTGGGAAAAATCAAAGACGGAACCGTGAGATTGGAAACACATCTATGGAATACGATATAAAACAAATCGACTATAAAATAGGCTACAAAGAGCAGATAGTGCTTTGTCTGGGTTTTTTTGACTGCGTACACCGCGGTCACAACGCTCTTATTCAGCGAGCACGACTTTTTGCAAAAATCGAAGGTGCGAAATGCGCCGTATTCACTTTTTGTTTCAGTCCGTTTGCAGCTTTGAACAAAGATTCTAAAGAGATTTTTACCTACGAAGAGAGAGTCATCCGTTTGTGGCAACTCGGCGTTGACATTGTTGTAAAAGCAGAACCTGATAAAAAATTCTTTTCAACGGATGCAGATAGTTTTCTCGACGTATTGTTTGAAAAATTCAACATATCAACCGTGATAGCAGGCAGCGATTACACTTACGGCGCGGGCGCAAAAGGAAACGCCGATACATTAAAGAAATATTGCAGAGATAAAGGCGTGGACTGCTATATAGTCGATATGGTAGAATATGCGCAAGGTAGAAAAATTGCCAGCCGTGAAATCAGAGAAATGGTCAAGGCAGGTGAAATAGAAAAAATAAACGCATTGTTGCCGCTGCCTTATATAGTGGCGGGAAAGGTCGTAAGAGGCAGACACGACGGCACGACGATAGGCACTCCCACCGCGAACATAGACATACCTGACGAAAAACTGCCGGTTGCAAGCGGCGTTTACGATACCGACGTGATTGTAGACGGGGTAAGACTGCGTGCGGTTACCAACGTAGGAGAGCATCCCACGTTTGACGATTCACATTACAACGTAGAAAGCTATATTTTGCATTGGAATAAAGACATTTACGGCAAATTCATCGTTGTTGAATTTATAAAGCGACTGAGGGACGTAAAAAAATTTGATACTAAAGAAGAACTTTCGGCTCAGATTGCAAAAGACGCCGAGAAAGTTCTCAGGAGGTAAAAATGATAAAATTCGGGCCGAGCGGAAGTTGCGAACTGTTTGCCATGCAGGGATTTTCACATACCGTACAAGAGGCGAAATGGCTTGCCGGATTGGGACTGGATTGCTTTGAATATTCCTTCGGAAGAGGTGTAAGAATAAGTGAAAAGACTGCGCGTGAAATAGGCGAAGAGTTTAAAAAATATTCTGTCGAAATATCCGTTCACGCACCTTATTTTATAAATCTCGCGACTTTGGAAGAACAAAAGGCTGAAAATAATCATGAATATATTTTCGGTTCACTTAAAGCTCTGAGAGAAATGGGCGGTAAGAGGTGCGTTTTCCACCCAGGCTCGCCGCTTAAAGCTGACAGGAAGGACGCTATGGATACGTTGATGAAACGTCTTGACGTCGTAATGACTCTTAAGCACGAACTCGGATACGACGATTTGTGGCTGTGTGCTGAAACTATGGGTAAAAAATCGCAGCTGGGAAATCTCGAAGAAGTCATACGTATGTGCAAGGATTACGACACGTTGTTGCCGTGTATCGACTTCGGTCATCTAAATGCGCGCGATTGCGGAATAATAAAAGGATACGACGATTATAAACGCATAATCGACGCTCTTGCAGACGGACTTGGCGATTTCAAGACTAAAAACATGCATATACATTTCAGCAAAATTCAGTATACCGACAAAGGAGAACTCAGACATCTGACGTTTGAAGACGACAAATTCGGACCTGATTTTGAGCCTTTGATGAAGGTGATATATGATTATAAGCTTGAACCATACATAGCCTGCGAATCTGCAGGCACTCAGACGCTTGACGCACTCAAGATGAAAAACTACTATAAATCGCTATAATTCTTTACAAAGATATGGCTGTATGATAAAATAATTAAGTATGAACGGCACTATGGACATCATGAAAAAATACGGCTGTGATGCGGTTATAGCAATCACGCCTTCAAATACTTTTTATCTCAGCGGTTACGAGAGCAGCAACTGTACGATACTTCTTACTGACGATAAGTCATATTTTTTCACCGATATGAGATATCTCGAAGAGGCAAAAAGCTGTATCGGCGACCGCTTTGAAGTCTGTCTTGGAGGCATAAACGAAATAGCAGAAATTGTAAAAACTCTCAGAATTTCTGCTTTAGGCGTTGAAGAAAGCGTAAGCCACATTGAATACAAAGCACTCGAAAAGTTGTTTGAAGGTTTGAAATTAATTGCCGTCGACGACGCTTTTAAAGAACTGAGAGCTGTAAAGAGTGAAAGAGAAATTTCTCTGATAAAACAGGCTCAGGTCGTAACTGACACGGCTTTCAAAGAGATTCTTCCTTTCATAAAAGAAGGCGTCAGTGAAATTGAAATCGCTGCAAGACTTGAATACATCATATTGAAAAACGGCTGCGAGCTTGCTTTTGACAGCATTGTCGCCTTTGGAGATAACGGCAGCAAGCCTCACGCTCACAGAAGTGAAAGAACTCTGAAACGCGGCGAATTCGTTACGATGGACTTCGGTGCGAAATACAGAGGATACTGTTCGGACATGACGAGAACTGTTGCTCTTGGGACGGTAGACGAGAGAAAAGCTCGTGCCTACAACGCGGTTCTTGAGGCAAACAAACTTGCGGCAAAAGCAATAAAACCGGGTGAGAAATGCTGCGATATAGATGCGGTTGCAAGAAACTATCTTGCCAAATTCTCGCTTGACAAATATTTCGCGCACTCACTCGGACACAGCGTAGGAGTAGATATTCACGAGATGCCGGCATTTTCGCCCAGGTGCGACGCGGTTTTAAAACCCGGTATGATTATCACCGTCGAGCCGGGGGTATATCTTGAAGGCGATTTCGGGCTGAGAATAGAGGATATGGCTCTCGTTACGGAAAACGGCAGCGAAAATCTCACTCACTCAGACAAAAATCTGATTGTTCTGTAATTTTTTATACTGTCAGATGTCAGATTATATAAAAGAGAAATTGACGGATTAATCCGTTTTTTGATAAAATAATAATTAGCAAGCATAGCATGGAGGTTTTTTATGGCTGATTTTATATTGGCAGGCGATTTCAGAAAGGGTATTACCTTTGAGATGGACGGCAAGGTCATGACTATCGTCGACTTTTTGCACGTTAAACCGGGCAAGGGTGCGGCATTTGTCAGAACAAAGCTGCGCAACGTTATTTCGGGCGGCGTTATTGAAATGACTTTCAACCCCACGGATAAATTCCCGACCGCGCACATCGAACGCAAGACGATGAGCTATTCTTATAACGACGGCGATTTGTATTACTTTATGGACAACGAAACCTTTGACATGATTCCGCTCAACAAGGAAGTATGCGAAGAGGCTTTGCAGTTTGTACCTGAAAACGGAGAAGTCAGCGTTTCCTTCTACAACGGAAACCCGTTCTCAGTAGAGGCTCCCAACTTTGTAGAACTCAAGATAGTTCACAGCGAACCCGGCGTAAAGGGCAATACCACCACCAACGCTACAAAGCCCGCAACGCTTGAAACCGGTTATACGCTCAACGTTCCGCTTTTTGTAAACGAAGGAGATACGATAAGAGTAGATACGCGTACCGGTTCTTATATGTCCAGAGTGTAATAGAACAATCTGAAAGCAAGAATTACTGCGCGACCCTTAAACGGGTCGCGTCTTTTTTTTGATAACAAAATAAAATAGACAAATAGGGCATATTTATTTTGAATATTATATTTTTTTGATTAATTTAGAATAATTTCAGACATTATTTGAGTAAAATCAGTATAAAAATAACTAAAATTTATAATAGCAATTTAACAAATATTAAAAAATTTTCTGCAAGCTGAAATAATCACTAAGAAAATTACATTAACGTTATAAAATTTCTCATCAGTTTCCCGTTCTCACAATTTGCGAAAAAAGTAAAATTTTGACGTTGTTGAAATAATGCAAAAGAGTACGCATAGATTATTGTATCCGAAGGAGGATACGGCGTGATTACAGATTTATTGCCTGAAAAAATTTCAGATATTTTAAAAAACAATACTGATTATAACAGTCTTACCGAAGTAAGGCTGAGAACCGACAAGCCTTTATCCGTTGCCGAATACGGAGAATATTATGCACCGTGCGACTGTAACGGACACAGATATTTTGTTACGAAAGATGACATCGAACACGTACTTGCCGTAGCCACTAAGCACTCGGTATATGCGGTAAACAACCAGCTTGCAAGCGGCTTTCTGAGTTGCGACGACGGTATCAGAATAGGTGTTTCGGGTGAAGGTGTTTATAAAAACGGTAAACTTTTTACTCTTAAAAACGTCAGTTCTCTGTGTATCAGGATACCCAGACAGATTTTCGGATGCGCAAGCGGACTCGAACGTATAGTCAATGACTTTGACAACACGCTTATTATTTCGCCTCCGGGCATGGGAAAAACAACTATTCTGAGAGAATTTGTCAGAATTTTATCTGAAAAAGGTAAAAACGTCGTCGTCATCGACGAGAGGAACGAACTTTCTGCATGCGTGAACGGAAAACCGTCTATGGACCTGGGCGCAAATACTGACGTATTGCTGTTTTCAAGTAAAAAAAACGGCTATCAGGACGTTGTCAGGTCAATGAAACCCGATATAATAGCAACCGACGAAATTTTCGGAAAGGACGAAATAGCATGTCTTCAGGATATAAGTCGCTGCGGAGTTAAGATAATTGCTACCGTCCATGCAAAAGACACCGTATCCTTACTACGGGACCGGACGTATTGCGAATTGGCAGCATTTACGCGCTATTTCGTCGAACTCGGCGAACTTGGTAAAATCACGGCGATAAAAGACAAAGAGGAGCTGAAAAAGTGCTGAAACTGCTTATAGGCGCGGCTTTGTTCATATGTTGCGGTTATGCCGGATACGGAATTTCTGCTCATTACAGAAAGAGATACAATCTGCTCGTGAAAATAAACGGCTACATAGACGCTCTCGAAAACGGAATTTCATATCTGCAAAACACTTCCGAAGAATTGACAAAAGGATATACGGGCGAAAGCAAAGATGACTGTGCGATTATCCTGAGAAGATATTTATCTCTTTTAGACAAAGGTACTTTTTCAAAAGGAGATTGTTTTGACGCGACTAAAACGCACTTACTCAGCGGATATGAGCGTCAGATACTGGCGGACATGCTGTTTTCTTTGGGAAAATCCGACCTTGACACTCAGTTGTCGGAACTGAAAAATTATCGCGCTTTATTTGCACCCGTTACCGAGAGCGCGAAACAGAACTATAAAAAATACGGCACGCTCGCTTTTAAATTGGGTATACTGGCAGGTCTTGCCGCGCTGCTCATAACGGCGTAAATACGGAGGGAAAATGGATACGGGAATAATTTTTAAAATAGCGGGAGTAGGACTGCTTACCGCGATTGTAAACATTGTGCTTAAAAAGAGTGATAAGGACGAAATAGCAACTCTCGTAACTCTTACGGGGCTTGTCATCGTTCTTATGATTGTTCTCGATATGCTGGGCGGACTGTTTGACAGTCTGAAATCTATCCTGAGTCTTTACTGATGGACGTTTTCAAGCTGGTCGCAATCGGTATAACAGGCGCAATTGCCTGTCTTCTGCTCAAGAAGACTGACGGGCAGTACGCCGCTCTCGTTGCCGTCGCAACGGGTATTGTTATCCTGATTATATGCATAAAATCGCTTGCGTCAGTTCTCGTTTCTTTGCAGGAAATCGTCGACAAAACGGGCATAGACAACGCTTTATTTTCTTCATTAATGAAGATAGTGGGCGTAGGGTATCTTACAGAATTTGCCTGCGGACTTTGCGACGATATGGATTGCGGAGGTATATCGAAAAAAATTGCGCTTGGAGGAAAGATAGCGATATTTCTTATGTCGCTGCCTATTGTCAACGCGCTTATTGATACCGTTGCGGGGCTTATATGAAAAAATGCGCTAAAAAAATTGCAATAATAATCCTTTTATCGGTTCTGATTGCCTCTCTGTGTGCAGAACTGACTTTTGCCGATGAATCCGCACAGGAAAAACTCGAAGACGAAATAGAGGACAAGCTCGGAGAACTGGATTTTTCTGAATTGCAGAACTGGCTGAGTGAATACGGCGACAACGGTACCGGAATAGCCGACAACGGAATAATGCAGGCAATAAAGGACGTAATAGCGGGGAAGTTCGATTGCGACGCCGCCGGTTTCTTTTCTGCACTCGGCTCTATAGCGTCAGGAGCGGTAAAAGACGCACTCCCTGCTCTGATAGCTATATTTGCAGTTGCACTGCTTTACTCTATCGTCGGAGGGCTTTCAGGTGGCTTTTTGAGAAAAAGTACGACAGAACTGATATATTTTGCGTGTTATGTGACGATGATTTCAATAGTTGCTGCAAAAGTCGCATCACTTCTTATGACTGCAACGTCTACCGTAAAATCAATGCAGTCGCTTATGAACGCTACTTTTCCGGTGTTGCTTACCTTGTTGACAGCATTGGGTTCTGTTACTTCCGCAACGGTATACAGACCTATGACTGCTATCCTTGCAAGCGGCGTTACAGCGGTCGTAACATCGGTGGTACTGCCACTTTTTATAGCCGCTACCGTTGTGGGAATAGTAGGAAATCTGAGCAAAAACATAAAATTGAATAAGCTTACGTCGTTTTTTACAAGTTGCGCAAATTTTATTCTGGGCAGCATTTTCGGAATATTTGCCACCTTTTTATCCGTTCAGGGACTGACCGGAGCGATTGCGGATACCGTTTCTGTAAAAACGGCGAAATTTGCTTTGCAAAGTTACGTTCCGCTGCTCGGCGGGTATTTATCAGACGGATTTGACCTTGTGCTTGCAGGAATTGTGCTTATAAAAAATTCTGCAGGACTCGTGATTACGCTTTTAATACTTGCGGCAATTGCCGTTCCTGTAATAGAAATAGCGGTATTTTCTCTTGGACTTAAGCTCGTCAGCGGACTTATAGAGCCGTTTTGCGATAACAGATTCTGCACAATGCTGTCAGGCGTATCCAAAAACCTCGGAGTGCTTATCGCGATTGTCCTCGGTGTAGGTTTTATGTTTATAGTTACTGTAATGCTGATTGTGGCGACTTGCAATGCGGGGGTAGTATGACAGCCTGGATAATGAGTATAGTAGGGGTCGTGGTTGTCGGAGTTCTGATTGACGTGCTTACCCCGGAAGGCGACAGCAACAAATACGTAAAAGGCGTCTATGCGCTTATTGTTGTACTTGTAATCGCATCTCCGATTGTCAAAGCACTCAGGTCCGAAACAGACTTTTCAAAGTACTTTGAAGACTCTTTTCAGACAGATTCAGCTTTTGTTGATTACGTAAACGGGGACAGAAAAGACTCTGACGAAGAAAAAATCGCAAATTCTCTCAAAATTCGCGGATACGAAAATGCAACGGTGGTTATTTTTACTTCTACTTCAGACATATATGAAATTGACAGGGTAAACGTGGACATTACATTGTGCATACAGACAAAGGAAGAGTGTGAACAGGACGTTATAAAACTTGTGATGAGCGTTACAGACTGCAACGAGGTGAGAGTTTATGACAACAAATAACGACGCTGCCGCTAAAGTAGGCATCATATCGAAACTAAAGAGCGTAAAGCACATAGAAATCATTGTCGCCGTGACACTAATCGCCGTATGTATTCTGGGATATTTTATATACTCGCAGCTTAAAAACGATACAAAGGTATCAACGGCGTCTGACAGCGAGGAATTGAGCGTAAAAATTGCTGATATAATATCCGAAATCGACGGCGTGGGTAAATGCGAAATACTTATTACTTACGACGGCAGCGAAAGATACGAAATCGCTTATGACGAAGAAACTGTTACGACCGTAACTACAGACAGCGACACCAACAGCAACAGAGTGATTGAAAATTCCACAACGACGTCAACTCCGGTAATTATTACCGTAGACGGAAAACAGCAACCCCTTGTTATTTCGACGATTCCGGCAGAAATCGACGGAATAGTGGTTGTCGCAGAAGGCGGCGACGACGTCAAAGTAAAAATCGACATAATAAACGCGCTTTGCGCGCTGCTTAAAGTCGACGGGTCAAAAATAAAAGTGTATAAAATGAAATAAACGATAATATATATAAAACAGAAAGGCGGCAAACACGCAAACAGGCCGAAAGCCTGAAAAAATATATTTTTTTACATCCATGGAGGTATTTTTATGGCAGAACAGACTCAGGCAGTGAAAGCGAAAAAATCGCTTTCATCAAACGCAAAAAAGGTAATTATCCTTTGCAGCATGGTTGCGCTGCTCGTGCTTACGGGCGTACTCAACTTTGCTCTCAACAGCGACTGGTTTTCAAAGACAAGCGACGGCGGCGACCAGCTGACGGGAGGAGATACGGTTGAAACCTTCTTCAGTACATACCGTACCAGTCGTGAAACTGCGAGAGCGGAAGAAATGAGTTATCTCGACGCTATCATCGCATCCGAAACTTCGACCGAAGAGGCAAAAGCTACCGCTGAAACAATGAAACAGGACCTTTTGAACAATATTGAGGCAGAACTTGTCATCGAAAGTCTTATCAAAGCAAAAGGTTTTGACGATGCGGTCGTAACCATGAGTACAAACAACGTAAACGTTATCGTCAATAAGAGCGAACTGGAATCTCAGGAAGTTGCACAGATTCTCAACGTAATCCTTGAGGAAACAGATTATACGGCAAGCGAAGTCGTTGTGGTTCCATATACCGCTTAACGCTTGTCAATTGCGCTGAAGTATGATACAATATAGGCATATTTCGGAGGTGTGATATGTCATTGGACAACTATCAGACAAGAGAAACCTACGTCAATATTATCACTTCTGTGGCTGGCAGCGCGGCATCTCAGGTCGATGGAATAGCGTCAGTATCGTACGAGGCAGGTCTGAAGAAAAGCGTCAAGTTGGGCAAGAACAAGAAAAACAACGCGATTACCGTTGAACTTTACGACGACATGACGGCTATTATCGACGTTTCGGTAAACGTATATTACGGACACGTTATTCCCATGGTAATAGCCGGACTGCAGGAAAAAATTAAGACAGAAGTCGAAAGAGCGACTTCATACAAAGTCAAAGCGGTCAATGTTACCGTGGCAGGCGTCGTGTATTCAAACTGAAGATAATTTTCATTGCCCTCCGTCGGATTTCCGACGGAGGGTTTACAACGGAGTAAAGATATATGAGCAGAAAAAAAGCGCGCGATTATGCGTATAAACTCGTCTTTGAGTGGCTTTTCAACAAAGACAACGGCGGACAATCTCCCACAATGGATTCAATATTCGAAGACAGCGAGATTACGCTTGCGGACAAAGATTATATCAAATCAGTCGTCGGAGGAGTGCAGAACTCTTACGACGAGCTTTGCGTTCTGATAGAATCCAATTCCCGCAATTTTAAGATAGAACGCATTTTCAAGCCTGACCTGGCAGCTTTGTTGCTTTCGTCGTACGAACTCAGATATATGAAAGATATACCGCCTGCGGTTTCTATAAGTGAAATTCTGGATATAGTAAAAACCTATTCTACGCCTGACAGCTATGTGTTCGTCAACGGCGTTCTTGCAGGAATAGTCAGACAAATCGGAGGAAATAATTGATGTTGATATACGGAAAAGCCGTTTCTGCGGATACGCGCATAAAGCTCAAAACAGAAGTGGAAGAGTTTGAAAAAAAACAGGGCAGAAAACCCTGCCTTGCCGTTATTATCGTGGGAGAAGACCCTGCATCTCAGACTTATGTGAGAAACAAGATTGCAGGTTGTGCAGAAGTCGGCATGAGGTCGCTGCATTACGAATTTGCCGACGGTACCCCTCAGGAGAAAATCGAACAGACCGTAAAAGAACTCGCCGCAGACGACTCGGTCGACGGTATTTTGGTTCAGTTGCCGCTCCCTAAAGGTTATGACGAGAGAAAATTGCTGTCCCTTATTCCTGACGAAAAGGACGTTGACGGATTCTCACCTACAAATCTGGGACTTCTCGCTATGAACAGACCCAGGACAATATCATGCACGCCTTTCGGCATAATGAAACTTCTTGAGTCCACAGGCGTATCTCTCAAAGGCAAAAACGCTGTGGTTATAGGCAGGAGCAATACTGTGGGCAAACCTATGGCAATGCTTTTGCTCAACGCTGACTGCACGGTTACAGTATGCCACAGCAAGACTCAGAACCTTGCAGAAATAACTTCAAAAGCGGATATTCTCGTTGCTGCTATAGGCAGACCGCGTTTTGTTACTGAAGATATGGTCAAGGACGGCGCAATAGTTATCGACGTGGGAATCAACAGAGTCGACGGCAAGCTGGTAGGCGACGTGGATTTTGAAAACGTCGAAAATAAGGCGTCTTTCATCACTCCCGTTCCCGGAGGAGTAGGTCCTATGACTATCACTATGTTGCTTGCAAATACGTTGCAGGCGGCAAAAGCCAAGACTGAATAAATGAATACGCCCAGGTTTTTAAGCGTCAGTATAGTCAATATGTATATTCACAACGTCTTTGTCGCAGAAGAAATGCTGCACGACATCGACGTAGTAGGCGAGGTCAGCGGCATAAGCGTAGTGCGCGGACACGCCTATTTTACTTTAAAAGACAAAGACGCTCAGATTTCCTGCAACAGTTTTAACTGTGCCAAAACCTACGTTCCTAAAAACGGCGAAATGATTATCGTCAGAGGCAGCGTGTCCTATTATGAAAAAAACGGAAGGCTTTCGCTTAATGCCGACAAAATCGTGCCGTACGGTGCAGGTATACTCGCAATGCAGCTTGAAGAGCTGAAAAACAAACTGGCTAAAGAAGGCATTTTCGACGCGTCACGAAAGAAGAGTATTCCTCCTTACTGCAAAAACGTATGCGTTCTCACGTCGACTTCCGGCGCGGTAATCAGAGATATTATTACTACTGTCAGACGTTATAACGACGTCATTGACATAACTGTTTACGGGGTGCAGGTTCAGGGCGCAACAAGTGCAGAAAGCATCGTTAAAGCGTTAAAGATAACAGACAAACTCGGTTTTGACGTCATTATAATAGCGCGCGGCGGAGGCTCACAGGAAGACCTGATGCCGTTTAACGACGAAAAACTCGTTCGCGCCGTGTCGGATGCGGATACGCCAGTAATTTCCGCTGTCGGACACGAAACAGATTATACGCTTTGCGACCTTGCAGCAGACGTCAGAGCCGCAACTCCTACCGCTGCGGCAGAGCTGATAGCTTTTGACGTCGGTAAGATAAAAAAAGATTTGTCTGATTTCTGCGAAAGAGCAAAAAATCTGCTTGCGGATAAAGTGGCAGTTTCGGCAAGAAACCTGGATATGGTGTCAAGACGTATGCTTGTCGCGTCCGGCGCACGGGTTACGGCGGCAAAAGCAGCTCTCGGCATTTCGGTAAACTCATTGAAAGGCGCGGCTGATTATGCGATTAAAGACAAACGCGCAAAATATGAAAAGAGCGTTATAAAACTCGGTGCGGCAAACCCCGTAACCATACTCGAAAAAGGGTTTTTCTTTATTGACGGCAAAGACGGCAGGGTAAGACGTATTTCTCAGCTTGAGAAAGGAGATAACATAATTATCAGTTCTTCAGACGGCAGCGCATCGGCTACGGTAAATGAAGTAAATACCGACGTAAAAAGCAATACAAAATAAATTCTGACAAGGTGAACCATGAAAAAACAAAGCGAAAACAGTTTTGAAAGTATGCTTGAGCGCGTGGACGAAATCACACGCGCTCTCGAAAACCCTGCAACAACTATAGACGAGGGAATAAAACTGTTTGAAGAAGGCGTAAAACTTTCTGCTGCATGCAAAGCGAAACTCGACGAGGCAAGCGGAAAAATCAACGAACTGAAAGGCGAACTCGACAATCTCAGACAAATCGAATTCAAGGCGGACAATAACTGATGAAAGACATAATAAACGTATATGCCGGCATATTCAACGCAACGCTGGACGAATATCTGCTCAACAGACTCGATTGTCCTTCCCCCGTGAAAGAGGCAGTTGCTTACGCAATGACGGGGAGCGGAAAGAGATTGCGTCCCATGCTGTGCTATCTCGGTGCTGAATTTTCAGGAAAATCATGTGAAGACGTCTATGATTTTGCACTCGCTGTCGAACTTATCCACGGATATTCTCTTATACACGACGATATGCCGTGCATGGACAACGATACGCTGCGCCGCGGCAAACCGACAGTTCACGTCAGATTCGGCGAAGGAGTAGCCTTGCTTGCCGGCGACGCGATGCTGAACGGAGCATACGAAATACTTTTTGAAAAAGTCAATTCTTCCCGCGAGGTACTCGCGGCGAGTTATATAGCTAAATACGCTGGCACTACAGGTATGATAGGCGGACAATGCGTCGACATTACCGACAACAACGGTGCAGGTTATGACGAAAACGCGTTGCTTTCTATGTATTCCAAAAAAACGTCGGGACTTTTGATTGCAGCGTTGCTTTCAGGAGCAGTATCTTGCGGCTGTACAGAAAAAGAGGAGATTGATTTGCTGAATTTTGCAGATTATATGGGCGTTGCATATCAGATTACCGACGATATTCTCGATTGTACGTCTACAGAAGAAGTTTTGGGCAAAAATATCGGCAGCGACGTAAAAGGAGATAAAAAGACATATGTTTCGCTGTTCGGACTCGACGCTGCAAAAGAAAAAGCAAAGGATTATACAAAGCGTGCGGTAAACTGCATTTCGGGATATGGAGAAAAGTCCGAAAAGTTGATTGAGTTGTGTCATTACCTTATCGGCAGAAATTATTGATATTCACCGATAATTAATACTGACATTTAGACTTAAGATTTTAATTTTGTCGCTTTAATAGATTGCCTCACCGGCAATCTTTTTTTTACTCGTTTCTGCTATACCAAACCAAATAATATGAACAATATTTTGCTTAGCTGCTGCGTTAAATGCATTGATAATATGTTTACATACCATAATAATAAATGAATTCAGATTGATTTGCGTTTTAAAGCATATACGGACATATCGTCAAAATATAATTTAACGTGGCTAAATTTACGGGATTTTATAAAAACAGGAACAACGGAAAAAAGAAACGAAAGTGCCGTTCTGCAGACTGGGCATTAAAAATTTTAATACTGACTTTTGTTCTTTCTCTGATATCAAGCGTTCTTTCACAGGTCGCGGTGGGAGGCAGCGATATACTAATTGCAACAATGTTGTTGATTTTTATGATAATTACTAGTATAATTTTTGATGTGATAGGAGTGAGTGTTACGTCTTGCTCCGCATGTCGGTTTGAAAGCGCGCTTTCTTCCGGCGACGGAGCGGTACGCATAGCAAAATTACTTATCTCTAACGCAGAAAAGGTCAATAATATATGCGCCGACGTAATCGGCGACATCTGCGGAGTTATGAGCGGTGCCTGCGGCGCAAGCATTGTTTCCGCCATTTCAGACGCTCTGGGAACAGACCCGTTTCTTCCATCTATAGTCGTTTCTGCGGTAATAGCGTCGGTTACGGTGGGAGGAAAGGCATTATGCAAACGCATTGCGGTCAGAAACAGTGAAAAAATCGTTATGTTTACCGCAAAACGGCTGTATTCCGCAGTAAAGACTTTCAGAAAGGACTGAGCCATGAAGATTCTCGACAAAGTAAACTATCCTCAGGATTTGAAAAAGCTGACGCTGAGTCAGTTGACTGCGCTTTGTTCGGAAATCAGACAACTCATTTTGGATACCGTGTTCCGCTGCGGAGGACATCTTTCTTCCAATCTCGGCGCAGTCGAAACGGTCGTTGCTCTTCACTACGTCTTCAATGCACCAAAAGACAAAATTATTTTTGACGTCGGACATCAGTGTTACGCACACAAAATCCTTACCGGCAGAAAAGACTTGCTGTCAACGTTGCGCGGTGACGAAGGGCTTGCAGGTTTCCCAAAAAGGCAGGAAAGCGTATACGATGTTGCTAATACCGGACATGCGTCCACGTCAATATCTCTTGCGTGCGGTCTTGCAAGAGCATTAAACGACGGTGAACAGATTGTGTCGTTCATAGGCGACGGCGCAATGACGGGAGGACTGACATACGAGGCGTTAAACGACCTTGCATGCCTTAAAAAGAAACAAATCATCGTGCTTAACGACAACGAAATGAGCATTTCTAAAAACGTCGGGCTGATTTCTGATTATCTTCAGCGACTCAAGAGAGAAAAAGTTACCAGACCGTTCGCTCTTTTCGGACTTAAATACGTCGGCATCGTCGACGGACACGACCTGAAGGCACTAATCAAAGCTTTCAATAAAGCTAAAAACAGCGAAGACGCTGTAATTATCCACGTTCTTACAAAAAAAGGCAAGGGTTATGCCGACGCAGAAGAAAATCCTGAAAAATATCACGGATATTCTGTTTCTGCTCAAAAATATCCCACTTTCTCTCAGATATGCGGTGAGAAACTTTGCGAACTTGCGCAAAAAGACTCTGACGTATATGCTGTAACCGCTGCAATGGCAAGCGGTACCGGGCTTGACGTTTATGAAAAAAAATTTCCCGAAAGATTTGCAGACGTGGGCATTGCCGAGGCTCATGCTGCATGTATGTGCGCAGGACTTGCAATAGGAGGGAAAAAGCCATATTTTGCCGTATATTCCACATTTTTACAACGTGCTTACGACCAGTTAGTTCACGACATTTGCTTAAACAATCTGCCCGTAACGCTGTGTATCGACAGATGCGGAGTAGTTGCAGGCGACGGTGAAACACACCAGGGCGTATTCGATATCTCTTTTATGCGCGCTCTGCCTTCTCTTACTGTTTTCGCACCTAAAGACGGCGAAGAACTCAGGGCAGTCCTCGACTGGTCGCTGAATTACGATAAACCTCTTGCAATCCGCTATCCAAAGGCAGAGGACGATTTTGAATATTCTGTCCACACGCCTATAGAACCGGGAAAATGGGAATACGTCTTGCAGGACAGCGCATCTGACGCAGTGATAATCGCAACGGGTGCGATTTGCGTGAAAAATGCATGTAAAGCCGCAGAAATACTCAAGGAAAACGGTATTTCCGTCGACGTAATCAATGCACGCTTTATTTCGCCTATGGACGAAACCATGCTGCGAAAAATAGCATCAAAAAAGATATTTACCTCTGAAGACGGAGTGCGTACGGGAGGACTGGGCGAAGGCATTATATCGTATTATGCAGAAAACGGCATAAAAGCCGACGTAACGGTATTTGCCTTTGATAAATTCCCGTATCCGCAAGGCTCAGTAAATTTTATACTAAAATCGACGGGAACCGACGCTCAGTCGATTGCCGCAAGAATAACAGATAAGGTAAAAAATGAGGCTTGACGTATATTTAAGCGAAAAAGCAGGATACAGCCGTACCAAAGCTGCCAACATGATTGCAGACGGTTTTATAGAAATAAACGGTAATCCTGCGCTCAAACCGTCACAGAAGGTAAACGCTAACGACGACGTCAGAGTCCTGAAAGAATACAAATTCGCATCGAGAGGCGGAGATAAACTCGAAAAAGCTTTCTGCGATTTTGGCCTCAACGTAAAAGACAAAATCTGCGTGGACGTCGGCGCGTCAAACGGTGGGTTCACGGATTGTCTTCTGCATCACGGAGCAAAAAAGGTTTATGCCGTCGACGTGGGAGATTGCGCCTTTTCAGACGAACTTAAAAACGATACAAGAGTGGTAGTGAAAGACAATACCAACGCGAGAGAGCTTAACGTCTGCATACTGGGCGAACAATGCGACTTTGCATGTATCGACGTCAGTTTTATTTCTTTAAAACTTATACTTCCTGCCGTACTTTCTGTAATCAAAGAGGGCGGAGAAATCGTCGCGCTTATTAAACCTCAGTTTGAAGTAGGAAAAAAGAACCTTACCAAAACAGGACTGGTGCTTTCCGAAAAACTCAGAAAACAGGTTATTGAAGAAATAAAATCGTTTACGGCAGAACTCGGCGCAAAAGCGGAAGGTGTTACTACCGCTCCTGTACGCGAAGGCAAAAACGTTGAATACTTAATCCGGCTCACAAAACCGTTAATCCCGTAATTTTGCATAATCGTGTTTACTATAGATTATAAATATACGTTCTTCTGTCGAAATTTAACATAATTGCGCCGCAATACAAACATTTTTTAAATTATTTGCAATAACTATTGAATATTTATACATTATATTATATAATACTTATATGAAAATCGGCGTTTACACAAATCTGAATAAGGACCGCGATTCTCAGACTGCAAAAGAATTTATTTCTATTTTACAGCAAAAGGGCGTTTCTTATAAATTTTACAGCGACCGCAAACAGGAAAGCGACACTCACGAAAAACTGAGAGAGCTTACCGACGGCGTAGACGTACTCGTAGCTTTCGGAGGCGACGGCACGATGCTCAATATCGTTCCTTATTGCGCTGTCAAAAACATACCTATACTCGGAGTGAATCTGGGACATATAGGTTTTCTTACCGAGGCTGATGCGGATAACCTTGAAGAAAGCGTCGACAGATTGCTCAGCGGCGATTATTTCTGCGAAAAAAGGTCAATGATTTCGGTAACCAACGGCGACAACCGTTTTATTGCGCTGAACGAAGTTGTCCTTGCAAAAACAGACAATTCGAATATTTGCAATATTGCTGTCGATATAGACGGAGTAAGGGCGGACAAAGTACGTGCGGACGGTGTCATGGTCAGCACTCCGACAGGGTCTACAGGTTACTCTCTGTCATGCAACGGTTCTATTCTGAGTCCCAATCTCAACGCTCTTATAATAAACGCGATATGTCCCCACTCGTTGCATTTTTGTCCTATGGTAATCAGTGATACGAGTACCGTAGATTTATCAAGCGACAGCGATGACTTAAGGCTTACCATTGACGGCAAAATCGTATCGTTAGTAGAGGACCCACAAAAAATCACTATAAAAAAATGTGAATACAACGCTACTTTTATCAGATTTGAAAAAAGCAGCTTTTACAGTAAATTAATCAAAAAACTTGCTTATTGGGGTGAATAATGATTAGAGCTAAAAGACAACATTGTATTATCGAACTAATCGGTGAAAACGACGTCGAAACTCAGGACGAACTTGTCAGACTTCTGACAGAGCGCGGTTTCTGCGCAACTCAGGCAACTGTTTCCCGCGACATAAAGGAACTGGGACTTATCAAAATTCTGGGGGCAGACAAAAAATACAAATATGTCAAAGCAGAGGCGGCACCGCATAAAATTTCCGTCAAATTCGGAAATATATTCAAAGAGTGCGTACTGTCTATTCAGTATGCAAACAACCTTGTCGTAATCAAGACGGTTGCAGGCGGAGCAAACAGCGCGTGTGCATTTATTGACCACCTCAATCTCTCGCAGATTATAGGCACACTCGCCGGCGACGACACAATCTTTGCAGTTGTCGCGCAGGACGCCGATGTAAAAGACACCGTGGATTTGCTTAAATCTTATTTGTGGTAATTTCCTATGCTGGAAACTTTACAGATTGACAATATAGCCCTTATCGAAAAGCTTGAAATCAGTTTTTGCAAAGGGCTCAACATACTTTCGGGCGAAACGGGAGCAGGCAAGTCTATAATTATAGACAGCCTCAACTTCGTTCTCGGCGCAAGAGCGGACAAAACGCTGATTTCTTACGGTAAAGACACCGCTAAAGTCAGCGCGTTTTTTGATATTTCCGACAGCAAAAGAACTAAAGAACTTTTAGACGAATTTGAAATTGACTACGACGGAGAAGAACTCGTACTTCAACGCGTAATGACTGACGAGGGCAGAAATACCTGCAGAATCAACGGTCAGAAAGTTACTCTTGCAATGCTTAAAGAAATTGCGCTTACGCTTGCGGATATATACGGTCAACATGAGGCAACGGGACTTCTGAGCGACGAAAATCACATTGTTATCCTCGACAAATACGCAAAAACCGCTCTTTTAAAACCTCTTGAAGAACAAAAATCGCTTTATGAAGAAAGAAACAAGATAAAAAAAGAACTGGAAAGATACGGCTCTCTGTCTGACGTGGAAAAGAAGACGGATATGCTCAGATTTGAACTTGACGAGATAGAAAAAGCAGATTTGAAAGAAGGAGAGGAAGAAGAACTTATCGCTCTGCGCAGAAAGATAAACAACTCCCGTTCTATTACCGACGCGCTTTCTGCCGCAAAAAACCTGCTTGACGGCGATTCGGACGGGGGTGCGCTCATTGCGGTTTCGTCTGCAAAATCTCAGTTGAGTTCAGTCGAAGAATACGACAAGCGGTACAGCGAGATTATCGAAAGACTTGACAGCGCAAAAATCGAATTGAAAGACATAGCAGAAACCGTTGAAGGATTCCTCGAAGAAAGCGAATATAATCCTTACGAGGCTGAAAGAGTCGAACAACGACTCGCTCTCGTACGTACTCTAAAGAGAAAATACGGCTCTGACATAACAGAAATTCTTTCTTATGCAGACAAAATAAGGGAAGAACTCGATTTTTACGACGACGCGGAATATAATATTGAAAAGCTGTCTTCGTCGCTTAAAAAAGCAGAGGAAAATCTAATAGAGAATTCACTGAAAATTCACGCAATAAGAGCAGAATACGCAAAAAAACTTTCGTCAAACGTTTGCTCTCAACTTAAAGAACTGGGCATGAACAACGCAACTTTTTACGTTGACGTAACCTGCGACGAACACAACGCCGGACCTGAGGGAGCAGACAGCGTGCTGTTTATGTTTTCCGCAAATGCAGGACAGCCTGCAAAAGCGTTGAGCAAAGTAATTTCCGGCGGCGAGCTTTCACGTTTCATGCTTGCGGTAAAAAACATTATTTCTGACGTCGACGGTATTCAGACAATGGTCTTTGACGAAATAGACACCGGTATCAGCGGAAAAATCGCTCAGGTTGTTGCCGAAAAACTCTATAATATCTCTACCGGAAAGCAGGTTCTTGCCGTAACGCACCTGCCTCAGCTTGCCTCGATGGCGGACGCTCACTATCTTATAAGCAAATCCACGACTGACGGAAAGACAAGTACCGACGTGAGTATGCTTGACGGAGAACAGACTCTGAAGGAAATAGCAAGACTTCTCGGCGGCAGCGAATACGGCGTACACGCTCTGCCTCACGCAAAAGAGATGAAGGAATATTCTGATAATTATAAAAAGAAATAAATTTTATATCGATAAAATCAGCGTCGGATTTTCCGACGCTTTTTTTAAAATCAATCTGACTTTTTTGTAATGCTTTCATACATAATTTATTCTTCTGTGATTCACACTAATGTCCGTAAGGAGTTTTGCAATGAAAAGATTATTCGGCATAATAATATTGCTTGCAGTATGCGTTGCCGCAGTCGGGTATTTCGGATTCTGCTGCGGCGACGACCCGGTTTACAGCGATTACGAAGTAGCCGCCACAACATCGCCTCTTTCAGTAAACGTGCTTGAAGAATCCGAAGGCGAAGTATCTACAAAACTTTTCGGGATTATAGAAATAAAATCCGCTCAGGCTCAAAAAAGCAAAAACAACGAGGTTTTGCTGGGCGGTTTCCCTTTGGGACTCGACCTTAACCTCAAAGGACTTATGATTACGGGAAAGGCGGGAGTCGTTACTGCCGACGGTGCGGTTTCACCTTGTGAAAACACAGATATAAGATACGGCGACGTACTTCTGGCTATCGACGGCAAATCTGTAGGCAGCGACAAAGCTATTTCTATGATTCTGAACGAAAATGCAGGAGAAAGCGTCGAACTTTACGTTATGAGAGGCGATGAAACAAAAATATATACAGTATATCCTGCAAAAGACGTATTGAGCGGAAATTACAGGATAGGACTGACTCTTCAGGATAAAATTTCCGGTATAGGCACAGCAACTTTTATCAATCCTCAAACAAAAAAATATGCTTGTTTAGGACACGCTATACTTTCTCAGGACGGCAGTCTGATAAGAATAGACGGAGGCAAGATATTCAATGCATATATATCCGGCAGCGTTAAAGGAAAAATAGGCAAAGCAGGAGAGCTGAACGGAACTTTCAGCTCAAAATCGCTTTCGATAGGTACTATAGAAGAAAACTGCGCTTTTGGCAATTACGGCGTATTTACAGGAAAAACAGATTCTATGCAAAAAATAGAAATAGGTTCAAGGACTTCAGTGCGTCCCGGAAAAGCACAGATTTACAGCACCGTCATGGGCAGTGAGCCGAAATACTACGACATCGAAATCATTAAAGTAAACGAGCAATCGTCGCCGTCTGACAAATCAATGGTAATAAGAATAACGGACGAAAAACTGATAAGCCTTACCGGAGGAATCGTCCAGGGTATGAGCGGCAGTCCAATTATTCAGAACGGCAGACTTGTGGGCGCGGTAACTCACGTTTTTACGGCAGACCCGACAAAAGGCTACGGAATATATGCAGACTGGATGTATGAAAAAACTCTGTAACTTACTATGATTTATTTTATAAAAAAAATTATAAAAATAAAAGACGGCGGTATATCCGCCGTTTTTTATTGCAAATCCGTCATAATCAGACGTTTACTTCTCCTTTTTGTCCGAGTTTAGACTCAAACGGAGCAATAGCGGGGTTGATTTCGTTTGTAATAAATTCTTCAACCTGTCGGGGAGCTCTGCCTATAAAGTTTTTCGCATCGAGGATACCGTCCAGTCTGTCCTTTACCGCTGCAAACATATCATCGTTTTTGATAAGGTCTATCAGATTGTTGTCTTTGCCTTCCATTTTGACATTTTTAGATGCCTCCATAGAAAGCACTCTGATACGTTCGTGCAGCTCCTGACGGTTGCCGCCTGCCTTTACACACTCCATCATAATATTTTCGGTAGCCATAAAGGGAAGTTCGGCATCGATATGCTTTTTGATTACTTTCTCGTAAACCACGAGATTTTCGCTTATATTCATGCAAAGATTGAGTACTGCGTCAACAGACAGGAAAGCCTGAGCGATAACGATGCGCTTGTTTGCGCTGTCATCGAGAGTACGCTCAAACCACTGAGTAGCAGCCGTAACCGCACAGTTTGTAGGCAAAGAAATGACGTAACGCGCAAGCGAACCCACGCGCTCGCTCCTCATAGGATTGCGTTTGTAAGCCATTGCAGAAGAGCCAATCTGAGTTTTTTCAAAAGGTTCTTCAATCTCTTTCATATTCTGAAGTATGCGTATATCGTTTGAGAAACGGTAGCAGCTCTGTGCTATCTGAGAGAGTACGCAAAGCACGTTGTAATCGAATTTTCTGGGATAAGTCTGTCCGGTAACACCGTAAGCTTTTTCGTATCCCATTTTTGCGACGACTTTTTTCTCAAGTTCTTTTACGGTTTCGCCGTTGCCGTTGAAGAGGTCGAGAAAACTTGCCTGAGTGCCTGTCGTACCTTTAACGCCGCGCAGTTTTACGCAGGATTTCAGATGCTTGAGATTTTCAAGGTCCAGCAGAAGGTCGCTAAGCCACAGAGTAGCTCTTTTTCCGACGGTGGTAAGTTGCGCAGGTTGCAGATGAGTAAAGCCGAGAGTAGGCAAATCCTTATATTTCAAAGCGAATTTACGCAGCTTGTCCATAAAATTGACCAGCTTTTCAGTAACGATGTCGAGAGCATTGTCAATTACTATTATTTCTGCATTGTCGGTAACATAGCAAGACGTAGCACCGAGATGGATTATCGGCATCGCTTTGGGAGCGAGTTTTCCGTAAGCTTTGACGTGAGCCATGACGTCATGTCTGACTTCGCTTTCGAATTTTCGCGCATCGTCGTAATTTATATCTTCTGCATGCGCCTTCATTTCTTCAATCTGTTCGTCGGTAATATTAAGTCCCAGTTCTTTTTCTGATTCAGCAAGAGCAATCCAGAGTTTTCTCCAAAGTCTGAATTTTTTGTCGTCAGAAAAGTTTGCTGCCATTTCGCGGCTTGCATATCTTGTAATCAAAGGGTTGTTGTAAATGCTTGTATCAGCCATTGTCAGACTCCTAAAAATAATCTGTATTCATTATAGCGTAATTTTGAGGATTTTTCTACCTTTTTGTAGCAGTTTGAACTTTAATTTGCTTTATTTTAAAATAAATGATGCAAAAAAGTGCATTTCGATTGACTTTATTATCATTTACATTGTAAAATAGATTTCGCCGTAGAAGGAAAACGGTACATCGCAAAAGTTTTTCGAGTGTATCGTTATATCTTCGGGTTCAAACAATATTTAGGGGAGTGGCTCAACGGTAGAGTAGTGGTCTCCAAAACCATTGGTTGCGTGTTCGAATCGCGTCTCCCCTGCCAGGAAAAACGGGAATTTTCCCGTTTTTCTTTTTTACGATTAAATTAAACCGCTATCCTAAAATAATTTGTACGATATTAAACTATATTTAACGGTATAAACTTTCAATGTCAGATATTGAAATTTGCCACTTTCTTTTTTATAATGAAATTATGTGAAATATTTTGCTCACCTTATTCGATTATAAAGACAGGAAGATACAGATGGAAGAAGACGGCAAAAAAATTTCGACGGCAGAAGATATCATAGACGCATACTCGGATATGGTTTTCAGAATTGCCGTTCAATATACGGGCAACAGGCAAGAGGCAGAGGACATAACGCAGGATGCCTTTCTCGCCATGCTCAAAAAAATGCCGTTCAACAGCGCGGAACATGCCAAAAGATGGCTTATTCGCGTAACTATAAACAAGTGCAAAGACTATTTCAAATCTGCAAGAAGGAAAAATCTTCCTCTTGACGAAAATCTGAGCGCATCTTATGTCGGCGAAAACGAAAGGCTTGAAGAGCTTGAAAAGCTTGAACCTCTTGACAGAAGTATCATATACCTTTTCTATTACGAAGGATACAGCGCAAAGGAAATAGCAAAAATGACGGGAAAAACAAGAAATGCCGTCAATATAAGACTGAGCAGAGCAAGAAATACTCTGCGAGAATTGTTGGAGGAGGGCGACAGATATGACGGATAACAAATATGCGAGAGCAATGTCGGAAATAACGCTTTCTCCAAACAGAAAAAATTTAATCAAACAAGCCGTAAAACGCAACCTTCAATATAAAAAAGCAGATTGCAACGCTCCGGTAATCAGAAGTAAATCCAAAGCTGCAACGTTTATCAAGATAGCTACGCCGACAGTTGCCGCCGCGCTTATCGCTATAGTGCTTACAGTCATACTTATGCCTGCAACGATTCCGACTGTCGACGTAACCAATCCCGTTTCCGTACAGGAATACGAATATATTTCAAACGTCGTTGAATACGCACAGTATCTTCCCAACGCAGAGTTGCTTTCAGGCTCGGAAAAATCCGCAACCGGACTTTCAGGCAATTTAAGCAACCCAAACATTACAAACGACGCAAGATACGACGAGGCTTACCAACTTCAGGACGGACAGCTTGAATTTGACATAGATGATTACAGGACTTTCAACGACTCGCTTGCAATCGTAAGCTCTACAGGCGTATCCGGCGATTTGACCGTTTACGACATCAAAAAGGAAATAATTTTTGCCGTCGACGTGATTCCCGGATATGACCAGTGGTTCACTATGCCTTACAATGCAGACTATCTCAGCGAAAGCGACGCAAGATTGTATACAAATAACAGCTACAAGTTGTCTTACGACAAACAAAACGGCGTAATTAAAATGGTAAGGCTTTCTCAGAAACACAGAGGAGAAACTTATAACCCGTCAACATCTGTTTTTTACGGCAACGCTTACACAAGGCAGCTGCTTGAAGTAAGTTATTATATCAACGGAGAAGGAAAAGAAGTCGTTGACTGCAAAGTTACTGACTTCCTTTGCGTGCAGGAAGGAGAGTATTATCCTCTTTTTGCTCAAAGACTCATAAACGTCAGGGACACTTCAGCGACCAAATATTCTGTCGCGTATATGCTCGATTATGACCTTGTAAAGGAATTTCCGGGCAACAACACACTGTCTGCATACGACCTCTCTCAAAAATTCGATTACGGCATAAACGTAATCGCCGTGCAGATGGATTATTCTTCTGACAAAGACATTGAAATATTAAAAACACAATACACGACTCAGGATGCTCATTGCGTTCAGCCTACAATGACGGCAATCGATTATTACAAAAAAACTGCGTCCGACGTGACTTACTTCACATCATGCTGGGATAACAGCGCAATAACTTATTTGTATAAAATACATTTAAACGATTTTGTAAACGTATCACAGCAATCCGACGGAAAATATGCGGCTGATTCAGAAGGTATGAAAAAATTCTTCGGCTATCTTTTCCCTCTGAGGAGCAGACTCGTATGTCCCGTATGCGAAGATAAAGGATATACCGACGACGGAATTTTCAAAGGATGCTTTCACGGTAAACACTTCGACAATATAGTAAATTCCAAAAGTCAGCTGCTCAGCAACAATGAGGCTTATCTTTCGGACGCAGAGGTATTGTATGACGATATAGCTCAAAAATATTCGTCTTTAAACTCTGTTCTTTCTCTTGACGCACGACCGGCTTTCGACGGCGATGGAAATTATTGCTTTGAAAATTCAATAAACGATTTTATCAGGCAGTCCAGCACAGAATACTACGGCAAATACGTCTTGTCTGCCGGTTATGCCGCAATGGACGAAGAAGTCAATAAGAATTCAACGATTATCGGAGAAGAATATCTTGCAGAATTAATGAAAGGGAAATATACTTTTACTTACGACATAAAAGATTACAGTACGGTAAATAACGGAAATATCGATTATGTCGTGGAGCAAAAAGTAAATTTAAAAGAAATCAATCCGCAAAGCGAATATTACGTTGCGTTGATAGTAGAAAAAACGGACGGTTCGGGGGAATATGCGGTGATAGACAAAATTCAGATTACTGATACCGACAAAACCTACAAACTGAAAGGCAGCGTTTCAATACCTCTGATGCTCGACATGATTCTTAACGTTGCACCCGTATTCAAAGAAGGCGACACGTTCAGACTTGCAATCGCCGTACTTGAACAAAACGCCGACGACATAAATGTGATTTCGCATACAAAAGCCGTTGAAAACGACAAAACCTCTGAAGAAATCCTCTACAAAGAAGGTGTTGTCAGGCTGGACGGAATAAATTATTCTTATCTCGTGGACAAAGGGGACAATAACAATATCGTCGTCGTAATGCTTGAAAATCACGTGGATTATATTTATCCTGTTCAATAATTAAGCCTTTTTGCGCGTACAAGTTGCCGATTTTCTCTCCTTATGATAAAATCATAATCGCGAGGTGAATTATGAAAAAGTATAAACTCGGTTTTATCGGTTACGGCAATATGGCAAAAGCTATTGTCGGAGGTATTCTCAAAAGCGGATTTCTGGATAAATCGCAGATTGCCGTTTCAAGACAGTCCGACGGCTGTGCAGACGGAATTTTCTGCACAAACGACAATTCATATGTCGCGACAAACTGCGAATATCTCGTACTCGCCGTCAAGCCTCAGGTATTCAAACAGATTGATTTTGTATGTTCCGCCGATTGCATAATAAGCATTATGGCAGGCGTTGACAGCAATTTTATATCAGAAAAACTCTGCGCTCGAGGAAAAGTCATACGCGTTATGCCCAACACTCCTTCGCAAATAGGAAAAGGCGTAACGGCAATATCAGAAAACGGTCTTGGCAATGAATACAACGACTTCTGCAAGGCGGTTTTCAAAAGCGTTGGCGAAATATGCTATATTTCTGAAGACAAGTTCGATGCAGTTACCTGCGTAAGCGGCAGCGGTCCGGCATATGCATATTATTTTGCTAAAGCGATGATAGACGGCGGCGTTTCAAACGGATTGGACGAAAATACAAGCAAGACGCTTGCTCTCGATACGATTATAGGCGCGTGCGAAATGATAAAGGCAAATCCTCAGATTCCGCTTAAAACACTTATTTCAAACGTTTGTTCAAAAGGCGGCACTACAATAGAGGCGATAAACGTGTTTGAAAACGACGCTTTGGACGATACCGTAATAAAAGCCATGACTGCGTGCAGAAAACGCAGCGAAGAACTGAGGGCGGGCAAATGAAAAAAGTTGACCTCTATACTGACGGTGCATGCTCCGGAAATCCGGGAGTAGGCGGTTGGGGCGCAATACTGATATACAACGGACACGAAAAGGAAATCAGCGGATATAACAAGGATACGACAAACAACCGTATGGAACTCTTTGCCGTTATTCAGGGACTGAAACAACTCAACCAGCCGTGCGAAGTTACCGTATACAGCGATTCTGCATACGTTTGCAACGCTTTTCTGGAAAACTGGATAACCGACTGGCAGGCAAACAACTGGCGCACGAAAACAAAGGATAAAGTCAAAAACGACGACCTCTGGAAAGCCTTGCTGATGCAAATGGAAGGACATAAGGTAAGCTATGTAAAAGTAAAAGGACACGCTGACAACGCTTATAACAACCGTTGCGACAAATTGGCAACGGGAGAAATATCAAAGCATAATAAGCCAAAAGAAACTGACAAACCTTCCGGCTGAGGAGGGTTTTTTCTTTTAATCCCGTTATAATTCAAAATATAAATTTTTATTTAATCAAAACGTAATTTTGCGACGCGCTTACAAATACTATATTCGTAACGGAGATAGTATTTATGACAAAAAAAGAACGGATAATCGGCGCACTCGCTACTGTTTTGCTTGCAGTATCTGCTTTTGTATGCGATTACTTTCTTTACAACGCAGGAGTGGGGAGTCTTCAGACCACGATAATTTCCTGCGCTGTTCTCGCTCTTTGTTTTATCTCGTTTTACGGCGTGTTTATGAATTGCGAAATAGCTTTCAAGGGCGGTTTTATAGGTTTTGTCATAACTGTCATATTGCTTTTGGCATATATTGCCGCGCTGAAATACGGTTGGCTCTCGCTATTCAGCGATAAACAGGCAATGCAGAGGTTTATATCAAGATACGACGGTTATGCTATCGCTGTATTCGTAATTGTTCAGTTCTTACAGGTTACTGTACTTCCTTTGCCGTCCACAATAACCACTCTTGCGGGCATCGCGCTTTTCGGGGTATGGAAAACAGTATTGTATTCTTCAATCGGAATAATTGCCGGGTCAATGTTCGCATTTTTTCTCGGAAGGGTCTTCGGGGTGAAACTCGTAATATGGATTTGCGGAGCAAAAATGTTTGAAAAATACCGCAGACTTACAGAAGGAAAAGACGTATTGCTGCTTTACGCAATGTTTCTATTGCCGTTTTTTCCTGACGACCTGCTTTGTCTGATTGCCGGACTCGGCACGATGAGTTACCGTTCTTTTTTCGTTATGATGCTAATAACCAGACCTCTCGGCGCACTCTGGGTTGCCGGCGTATTTAAAGGCGCGGTTTCAATACCGTTCAGCGGGTGGGGAATTGCCGTATGGGCTGTAATAGCAATTGCAACGGTTTCAATATTTGTTACCCTGTATAGATACGGGGACGAGATAACTGCACGTTTAAGCGTATTATCGGGCAAAATAGCAAACAGATTGCATTTCAGCAGAAATCGCATTAAAGAGAAAAAAACATCTTTGAAAGCACGCAAAAAGCGGCTTGCAAGCATTTATTCAACGCACACGGCACAAAGTGAAATAGACAAAAAAGCCCTTAAAAACAAAAATCTCACTGATTACAGAAACTGACGGGTGCCGGCTTTTAATCGATTGTATATTTATAATTAAAAACTCCGAATCTTGCGAAACGGAGTTTTTATATTTAATTCACGTGATAATGACTGCTTTTGTAAAGCCAGTAATATATCGCAATGGCTATAGGGATAATCAAAAGGAAGACGAGAGGTATTATCACCGGACGCACCATTGAATTGATGTTGTCTATCCTTGCATTGCATGCGAGAAATCCTATCAGAACTATGAGAATAACCGCATTTATAATGACTATCAACGAGTTAATTACAGCATTTTTTGCATTGAAATTTGCTTTTATACGTTTTTGCGGGTCAACGCAATATGCTACGAACATCGCAATCGGATAGAGAAGTCCCAGTGCAAGAAAACCTGCCAGCGCGCCGAAGTTGTGTCCATATGTCGGCGCAGTAGAGAAATACGCGATAAGTACACCGACTGCATAAACTATATATGTAAGTATCGAACTGTCGCGGTTCAGTTTATTGCTGAAATAATACTGATTTATATAGTATTCACTCGTATTTTTCTTCACATAAGGACGCAGATTGTAACCTTCTGCCATCATCTTTGATTTCAGTTCTGACGTGGAAAGATAATCTATCTTTTCGTCATCGCTGCTTATAGAGGAAGAATTTGACGATGGGGTGACCTGAGTCATGGGGACGCTGTAAATGCTGTCGAAACTGTCAATATAATTTACAGTCTGTCTGTTGGCATAATCGTCATATCTGCGGTCATCTGCAATGTCAGTGTTATAAGTCTTTACGTCAGGTTTCTTTTCTTCGACGGGTTTTCTTTCGTAAAGACGTTCAAATGCCTCAGTTCTTACTTCTTCGTCGCATTTTTCCTCTTTCGCATCGTATACGGTGTAATTGCCTTCTTTTGAAGAATCTGACAATTTTTCTTCAGAACGTTCATCGCCGTAAAACACGGGTTGCGAGGTTGCAACAGAAGGAGCATCGTAATCCTCAACTTCTTCAACGTCTTCTTCCTGTTCTTCGTCGTAAATCTGTTGCTGTATTGAATTGGTTACATCGTCGATTTTCTCGTTTTTCAAGAAGGTATCAGTTTCGTCTGAAGAGTATACGTGTTCTTTTCCTTCAGAATACTCTTCAGGACGTTCGCAACCGTAACCGTCGCGATTTCCAGCATAGTTTCTTTCACCGTAAAATTCTTCACGATATTCTGAATAACCGTTCTCCGAAGGAACGGCAGAGCGGTTCTGAGGATAAGTTGCGCCCAGATATTCATGCGGTATTTTATCGTATTCGTCCACGGGAGGAGCAACGACTTCGGGAGGAATAACGTAGTCCTCAGACGGATTGAACATATTGTCGTTGTCGTCAGAAACGTTGTAAGACCTGCTTGTTTCGGCATTGACATTGACTTCGCTGTCAGAATCTTCATCGACAGAAGATTTGTTTCTTCTCGTAAGCGGTCTGAAATTGGACGGGTCAAAAGGCGCAACATGTTTTTCAGGGTCAAATTCTTCGTCCGAAAGCAGGCTGTCAATTATTGTGCGGCTAAACTCCCACTGATGCTGGTCGCTTTCGAGAAAAGCACGACCGGCAGGCTGAAGAGAATAATAAACTCTTTGCGCCCCGTTAGACGTATCGCCTTTATAAGAACGTATGTATCCTTGTTTTTCGAGTCGCTTGAGGCAACTGTAAAGGGTAGGCTGTTTGAGAGTATACATACCTTTACTTTTGTCTTTGATTTCATTGAGAATTTCATATCCGTACTTATCCTCAAGATAAAGCGACTTGAGAATTATTGTATCGACATGTCCTCTAATCAAATCAATGTTGACATTGGAATTATCCATTTCGTATCTCCCTGAATTCTCCTTATAAAATATAATACTATAATAGAGCAGTCAAGTCAAATAAAACGCGTTTTTAATTATGAAAAATTAAAATTATTATAAAAATTGCTATAAATTAGATATTTTTTTATAATAATTTAGCCAAAAATTTGCTTTTATAACACAAAACGGCATATAAATATATTTAATAAACAAAAGAGAATATTATCAGCTTATCAAAGCGTTCTTATATTGAATAACATTAGATTTGTTTTCTGCAATCAAGCCACATACAAAGAATTTTAAAACAAATTTAAATGAACCGTCTTTAAATCATTATATACTATAAGAAAACACAATAAAAGAGAATATTGTTGCGATACAAGAGAAGAATACAATGAATTTCACCTTGAAACACGAAAAAAGCAGTAAAATCGCATAAATCAGCACAGATTAATCACTAATTTGTATTATTAAATTTTTCCTAAATAGCAAAAAAATATCAAATATTCCTAAACCAAGCGGGGTATACAAATCTGAATTGTTTTGTTGAATATCTTATTTATCTCAATCAGCCTGTCGGGCATAAGCAACAACCGCCGGTCATGCCTTCATAATAATATAAAAAATATGGATTATTTATTACTGCGGTTATGATAATTTCAAAAATATTTATCAAAAACAGAGCATAAACCCTTTTTTAAACTATTCGCAAAACACAACTTTTGCGAAATGATAGTAGTAAAAAAGTCAATGAAAGGGGTTTATTTGACTGATTTTGCAATTTTTTGTTATTTTTCAATTTTATCGCTTTATCGCATCAATTTTCAAAATATTATCTCAGCTGAATTTTTTATATTCAAAATCCGGTTCTAAGCCGTATATTAATTATTATCAAAATTTAGCTACTGATTTTTTGTTGCAAAAAACTTTCGGCTTGTTTTTTAAATTTATTTAAATGAATTGCTTGCTGATTAGTTTTAGTATATTTCAGCTTATTATTTTAATTTTGTTTTACAATTCTGACTTTGCGATTAAATATTGTCCGGCGTGATGCTGACTTTTTTATGCCCTGTAATCACCTCATTTATCAGCTCTTTAAAATGGCGCGACTTGCAGTAAAAATTTTAATAACGAAGTTTTTCTTTAAATACGCTTTGAAATTGAGCAAATTGCTTTTTACTTTGTCAAAACATTTTAGCAATCTATAAACTAATTTACTCTGATAATATAGTTATAACTTTAAACGTATGTTTTACTGTCAAGCCGTTTGATTGCGCCTATTTGTTCGCATAATCCTTAAAATTGTTGTCAAATTTACTATTTGAGTGCTATAATTTTTATAAGTAACACAATATACTGTTACCGGCAACGATACGACAGAATTACGTCAGTTATTTTTGCCGGGAAAAATCTGACAAATCTCAACTGAATAAAGAGGCAAAAATGGCAGAAAAAACGTATTTTGAGCAAAGAAATATAGACAACACGAGAAAATTGAGAGAAATAAGGCGCGATTTGCCTCCGCTTTGTAATGAATTTTTTGTGGGCATAGAAACGCGCACTTCTGTACTCACCAGACTTTCTTACGCGTACGATTTGAGGATTTTTTTTAATTATCTATATACTGAAACCACTCAATTTGCCTCTTGCGACGCAAAAACTTTTGATTTCAACGCTCTTTGCAAAGTTACAACGTCGGATATCGAACTTTTTATGGAATATCTGAGTTACTATAAATTTGACGGCAAAGATTATGTCAATACAGAAAAAACAAAAGCCCGTAAACTTGCGTCCATAAAGTCGTTTTTTAAATATTTTTACAATAAAGACAAAATACCTGCAGACCCGGCATCAAAAGTGCTTACTCCAAAAATCCACGACAAACCTATCGTACGGCTCGATTCAGACGAAGTATCTCAACTCCTCGACGAAGTGGAATCCGGGGCAAATCTGCCGTCAAGAAGACAGGAATCTTTTCACGAAAAAACAAAAGTACGAGATTTGGCGATTATTACGCTTTTTCTCGGCACAGGAATACGTATCAGTGAGCTTGTGGGACTTGACGTATCAGACATCGATTTCAATATAAACGGATTTAAAGTTACGCGTAAAGGCGGAAATCAGACAATCCTCTATTTCTCTCAGGAAGTAGCCGACGCTCTGATTGCCTATCTTGACGAACGCTCCTCCGACCCTGCGCTCGACAACGAAACGGCTCTCTTCCTCTCTTTGCAAAAAAAACGTATGAGCGTACGCAGCGTTGAAAAACTTGTGAAAAAATACGCAAAACTTATCACTCCGCTCAAAAAAATCACTCCGCATAAGCTGCGCAGCACTTACGGCACAGAACTGTATCAGGAAACCGGCGATATTTACGTCGTCGCAGAAGTTCTCGGACATCGCGACATAAACACGACAAAACGTCATTACGCGGCAATCAGCGACGACATAAAGCGCAGCGCGGCTCAAAAAGTTACTTTGAGAGATAAAAACAAGAAAAACGACTGATAATTTTGATATTTATTGAAAATTGTGTTGCAAAATGTGAACATATGTGCTAAAATTTAATCAGAATATTTCTGAGGTGCGCCATGGCTAACGCGAAAACACAGGAAAAACTTGACAAGACGCTGGCTTTTATTAAGGAATTTGTTAAGAAAAACAGTTACCCTCCCAGCGTGCGCGAGATATGCAAAGAGGTCGGTTTCAAATCAACCGCATCGGTACAATATTATCTTGACAAACTTGAAGAACAGAATCTTATTAGACGTTCTTTGTCAAAAAACAGGACTATTGAACTTGTAAACAACGACGACGATACCCCTTCTTTTGCAACTCTCCCGCTTTTGGGCAACATTGCAGCCGGTCAACCGCTGTTTGCCGGCGTAAATAACGATGAAAGCGTGCATGTTCCTGCAGACTACTTCAATCTTGACGACGAAATGTTCTGTCTAACCGTCAAAGGCGAAAGTATGCGCGACGTAGGCATACTAAACGGCGACTGCGTGCTTATCAAAAGACAAAGCACCGCGCGTGAAGGCGAAATAGTCGTTGCGCTGATTGACAACAACGAGGTTACTCTGAAGAGATTTTTCAAAAAAGACGGAAAAATCGTACTGCACCCCGAAAATTCCGCTATGGAAGACATTATTGTCGACAATACTCACGATTTTGCGATACTCGGAGTTGCAAAAGGACTCATGCGAAACAGAATATTCTGAAATACGGCTCTCAACGAAAAATCACCGCTTTTGCGGTGATTTTTTTAAATTTTGCAATCCATCAGATATAACCTTTGACCATACATTTTGAGGTTTGAATAAAATTTATCACTCATTAAGTTCTACTTTCTATATGCCCGAATTTGTCATTTTAAATACGAATATACGGTTGTTTTAACTGATTTTATATAAATTTAAGCATAATCGATATTGACGTTATTCGCAATTTTGTGCCGTAAAAATCAAATTGCATATCGACATCATAAACCATAAATCGTTATAATCCTCATACGCTGCTACCCGTGTATGTTTTGTGCTGAATATACGTTTGCCTTTAAAACAAAAGAAACATATATAAAACTTTTTTGATAATTTAGCGATTCTGTATAAAATCTTATTTTTTGCCGCGGACCCGTGTTTGTTACACATTGAATATACGTTCGTATTAAAAAACGTGTTTATTTGAAAATTAATTTCCATATTTAACTTATTTTCCTTATTTTGGACCAAAAACTAATAGTTTGCGAGTCTTGTCCGTGTTTGTTTTGCGTTGAATATATGTTCATGTTCAGATAATAATGTTTAGAACGCATATCTTAAACGCGGAAATCTGATATTAAACGCCTTAAAAATAAACAAATATATGTTCGTTTTGTAAATTAATAAATATTTAAACAGTTTAAAAAATCAATTATCGCAAGCATATATATCTTTGTTTGTTTTTAAAACAATGAATATACGTTCATAAAAAATCCTGCAATCTTTGACGCATCTAAAGACTGCAGGACAGTATAATTTTCAATCTTATTTATTTTCTCAACACGCTTTGCAGACAATACATTGCGGCGATTTTTACGTGTTCGTAAGTTAATCCGCCTTGCAGATAGGCAATATACGGTTTCTTTATCGGAGAATCTGCAGAAAGTTCTATCGACGCGCCGGCAACGAAAGTTCCTGCAGCCATAATTACCTGATGCTCATATCCGGGCATATCCCACGGGAAAGGAGTTACGTTGCTGTCTACAGGCGACGCTTTCTGAACGGCACGACAGAACGCTATCAGTTCGTCTTCGGTATCGAACATTATTGAGCGTATTATGTCTTTACAGTCACTTCCTGGGGTTGGCATCGTCTTATATCCTACAGAATTAAATACTTCGCCGAACAAGACGCTGCCTTTAATTGCCTGGATTGTTACGTGAGGAGCAAGGAAAAGCCCCTGGTAAAACTCTCTGTATCCGTATGCGTAAGAACCGACCTCCATACCTATAGAGGGAGAAGTGAGTCTGTATGCCACTTTGTCGACGCACTCTTTTTTACCGCATATATAGCCGCCGCTGGGAGCAATGCCTCCGCCTATATTCTTTATAAGCGAGCCTACGGCAATATCCGCGCCGACCTGAGTAGGTTCTATAACATCTACAAACTCGCCATAGCAGTTGTCGCACATTACGACGACGTCCGGTTTGATTGATTTGACGAAAGCCGCCATTTTACCTATTTCTCTTACGTCGAGAGCGTCGCGCCACTCGTATCCTCTCGACCTTCCGACAAACACCAATTTTGTCTTATCGCTTATTGCGCGCTTTATGCCTTCATAATCAAACGCGCCGTCGACAAGGTCAACCTGTTTATAGCTCACTTTGAAATCTTTAAGAGAGCCGGTACCCTCGCCTGAAATCACTTCTTTGAGAGTATCGTAAGGCGCGCCGCTTACGGCGAGCATTTCGTCGCCGGGACGAAGTATGCCGTAAAGCGCAAGCGTAAGCGCATGAGTTCCCGAAACTATCAGCGGAGAAACAATCGCCGATTCCGCACCGAAAACTTCTGCAAAAACTTTACAAAGAGTATCTCTGCCTATATCGTCGTAACCGTAACCGTTGGTTTGAGCGAAATGTCTTTGTCCAACGTTATTGTTGCGAAAAGCGTCAAGCACTTTATTCTGATTGACAAGCGCGATGCGCTCAAGTTTTGAAAACTGCTCTCTGCAACGCGATTCTGCCTGTTCTACTATGTCGGTTATTTCTTTTTCAAAATTCATTTATTTCAGCCTCTTAAAAAATTGTTTACTATGTCGTCCGCTGCGGTTTTATCCGACGGGTTAATGCTATGTGCAAATTTATATCGTCTGAGCCAGCTCATCTGGCGTTTGGCATAACGTCTTGTATTTTGTTTTATTTCGTCTTTTACTTCGCTCAATGTACGCAATCCTTCAAAATAAGGAAAGAATTCTTTATATCCGATTGCCTGCATACTTTGTGAATCTTTGGTTACGAGTCCTTTATCCAGCAAATCTCTTACTTCTCGCTCAAGTCCTGATGCAAACATACGTTCAACTCTTTCGTCAATCCGTTTATAAAGCTCCTCGCGGGGAATTTCAAGAGTTATCAGGCAAACGTCGTATTGCGGCGTTCTGAGTTCTTCTTTGTTTTTGACTCCGCCCGAAAGTTCTATGATTTCAAGTGCGCGGATAAGCCTTTTTGTATTATTTGGATGTATTTTTTCAGCGTCAACGGGGTCAAGCGATTTCAACCTTTCATGAAGTTTTTCCGCACCGTATTCATCAAGTTCGCGTTGAAGTCGCGCTCTGACATCAGCGTCTTTATTTACAGAGAAATTAAGCGGATATATCACTGATTCTATATACAGTCCCGTGCCGCCGACGACAACAGGCAGTTTCCCTCGCGCCGTAATGTCTTCAATCAGTTCTTTTGCGGCAACCGAATATTCCCACGCGCTGAACTCTTCGCCCGGCATTATGACGTCAAGCATGTGATGCCCGACTCCCTGCATTTCTTCAGGTTTAATCTTTGCGGTACCGACATCAAGATATTTATATATCTGCATGCTGTCACACGATATTATTTCACCGTTATACTTTTTTGCAAGTTCGACTGCAAGCGCAGATTTTCCTGACGCAGTAGGACCGGCTACTATAAGGACTTTTTTCATACAATCCTCTTGAAAAGCTTGTCAAGGTCCCTGCGGGTAACGGCGACTATCGCAGGTCTTCCGTGCGGACATTGAACGGGAACGCCGTCTTTCATCTGTTCAAGCAAGCTTTTTATCTGTTCTTCGCTAAGCTTATCTCCTGCCTTTATTGCAGATTTGCATGCCCATTGAGCAAGGTTGTCGTTTATCAGGTCAGCGTTTTTTACGTTGCCTATTTTGCCTCTTTCTGAAAAAATCTTTGAGAAAAAAACTCCCAGATTCATATCCGAAAGAATCTGAGGCACAGCATTTACCTTAAAACTCAATCCGCCGAAATCCTCTATTTCAAATCCGAGAGAATTCAGATTCTCCAAACATCCCATGATAAAATCGTGCTGAGCGTTGTCGCAATCGAGAATATAAGGCACAATCATAGGCTGACTCAAAGGTTCACGTCTGTTGACCCGTTCCATCAAACCGTCGTATAAAAATCTCTCATGAGCAGCATGCTGGTCGATAAGATATACCGTCCCGTCTTGTTGAAGAATAAGGTATGTGTTGAAAATCTGTCCCACAATTTCGTATCCCTGACTTAAACTGCGGTCAATTTCAGCAAAAATCTCTCCGTCGTCATATATTGATTTTTGAATAACGTCAGGCTTTATTACGCTGCTTGCAACGTCGCGTACTTTGTTTTCTCTTTTCTCTGCATAGTTTTTATTTTCAGAATAAACCCTGCCGTCAACTTTTTCCTGCTGTCTTTTTATTGCGTTTTCAAGACCTTTTACAGGAGAAAATCCGTCGTTTTCTTTATAAAGTGAGTTGTTAAAAGAAGAAACCGCGGTTTTTACAATGGCTGAAGTATTGATTAAGGGATTGTTTTGGGCTGATTTTTCTTCAGAGCGGTGCAAACGATTGTTTTGGGCTCCGTCTTCAGTCTTTAGCGGTTCTTTTTCTGCATTATATTCACTATTTTCTTCGGATGTTTGCAAAATGTGAACATCTGTTCTGTTCTCTCCTATTCTGACGCTGCCCTCTTCGTTTGCAAGCGCAAGCGACACTGCATGATAAACGCACGAGAAGACCTTATTGGGTTCGCGGAATCTCACTTCGCTTTTACTGGGATGGACGTTTACGTCCACGTCATCGAAAGGCATAACTATGTTTATGACGAATACGGGAAAACAGCGTTTCATCATTGAATTTCCGTAAGCCTGCGCAGCAGCGACGCTTACAGTCTGATTCTGAACGATTCTTCCGTTTATTATCGCCGTCTGGTAATTCTTATTGTGCTTTGACAACTCTCTCTTTCCCGTATAACCGTACACACGGTATCCGCCCGGAAAGCTTTCGTCGAAATATATAAGCTGATTTGCAACGTCGTTGGAATAAACCTGAAATACGGCGTCTTCAAGTCCTCCGACAGTATTGTAGACAGCCTTTCCGTCCACGATGTATCTGAAAGAAATTTCGGGGTTTGAAAGTATGAGCGCGCTTATAACCTGCGTGATAAATCCTTCTTCGGCTTTAGGTTTTTTCAAAAAGCGCGCACGTACCGGAGTATTGAAAAACAGGTTTTCCACCTTTATTACGGTGCCGTCGTTGCATCCGCAAGGCATTATTTCACCAATCTTTCCGCCTTCAGCATAAAGTTGCGCGCCGAGTGACGCATCGGCAGTCTTTGTTTTTACGGTAACCTGAGAAATCGCTGCTATCGACGCAAGTGCCTCTCCACGGAATCCGAGTGTCGAGATACAATCCAGGTCGCTTGCCTCCTTTAGTTTGCTTGTTGCGTGAGGCAAAAAAGCTTTTGCAAGGTTTTCGCTGTTCATACCGCAGCCGTTGTCTGTAACGGTTATAGAACGTATTCCGCCTTCTTCTATCTGCAAAGTAATCTTATTCGCGCCGGCGTCTATCGCGTTTTCTATAAGTTCTTTTACAACCGAAGAAGGTCTTTCTATCACCTCTCCTGCAGAAATAAGATTGTATACGCTGCTGTCAAGTACGTTTATATCTGCCATATTTCACCCGTATATCAGTTCAAAGCTTTTCTGACGAGTTCGCTGAGCGTCGTCAGAGCCTGAATCGGCGACATATTGTTTACGTCAAGTCGCCTGAGTTCTTCAAGAATCTCGTTTTGCTGCATCATATCCACCATATCCGGTACTCTTTCTTCAGACTTGGCAATTTTGGACTTATGCGCGTCTGATTCGAGTTCTTTAGAAACCGCCTTTGCACGGGCAATGACTTTTTGAGGAAGTCCGGCAAGTTTTGCAACTTCTATACCGAAACTCTTGTTTGTCCCTCCCCTCATGATTTTGTGAAGAAATATGATGCCTTTATCCTTTTCAGCCGCAACTATTTTATAATTGACCACGCCTTCAAGAGAGCCTTCAAGCGAGGTTAGCTCATGAAAATGCGTTGAAAACAACGTCTTACAACGTATTCTGGACGTAACGTCTTCAAGCACCGCTTTTGCTATAGACAAACCGTCGAAAGTCGAAGTGCCTCTTCCTATCTCGTCGAGGATAAGCAGACTTCTCATTGTTGCGTTCTGAAGAATTGTCGCAACTTCCACCATCTCGACCATAAACGTGCTTTGTCCGTAAGCAAGGTCGTCGCTTGCGCCTATGCGCGTGAATATTCTGTCCGTTATAGCAATCTGAGCTGATTTTGCAGGAACGAAACAACCAACATGCGCCATAAACGTTATAAGCGCGACCTGACGCATATATGTGCTTTTGCCCGCCATATTAGGTCCCGTGATAATCATTGTTCTGTTCTGATAACAGTCAAGTTCGGTATCGTTGGGAACAAATTCGTCCGCTTTCATCAACGCCTCGACAACCGGATGTCTGCCGTCCTTAATACTTATACCTTCAATGCTGTCGTTTATCACGGGTTTGCAATAATTGTTTGCGGCGGAAAGTTTTGCAAAAGAAAGCAAAGTGTCGCAGATTGCAACTGCTCTTGCAGTCGATTGCAACATAGGTATGACTTTGAGCATCTGAAGTTTAATACTTTCAAACATTGCAAGTTCAAGTTTTATGCTCTTTTCTACTGCTCCGAGAATTTTGTCTTCGATATTTTTAAGTTCTTCGGTTATATAACGCTCGCCCGTGGTAAGTGTCTGTTTTCTTACGTATCTGAAAGGCACCTTGTCGACGTTTCCTTTGCTGACTTCTATATAATATCCGAATACCTTGTTGTAACCTACTTTGAGGTTTTTTATCCCCGTTGCCTCTTTTTCGTCGTTTTCGAGTTTTGCGAGCCAGCTCTTACCGTCCTTGTTGGCATTGCGGTAACCGTCAAGTTCCTCGCTGTAACCTTCTCTGATAAAGCCTCCGTCTTTTGTCATTGCAGGAGGATTGTCGTCAAGCATATCGGAAAGCATATTGTATTCGCTTTCCAGTTCTGACATACGGGATTCAAGCGACAGCAAAAGAGGATTTTTGCATTGAGCGAGAGTTTTCTTAAGCTGAGGTATCACTTCGAGAGATTGTTTAATCGAAATAAAATCTCTTGGCAAAGGATTGCCGTAAACGAGTTTTGTGCAAAGTCTTTCAAGGTCTTTTACACAACCTATCAGCCCGTCGAGATTACTTCTTATCCTGCTTGCGTTGATAAGTTCTTCGACTGCGTCAAGGCGGTTATTAATCTCCTTTTCGTCCCTCAGAGGCTGTTCCAGCCAGCGACGGAGCTGACGTGCACCCATTGAAGTTCTTGTCTTGTCCATAACTTTGAGTAGCGTCGCCCTTGTAGAACCGTCGCGCGCGTTTACGGTAATTTCAAGATTTCTGCGAGCGGTAGAATCAAGGACCATATACCTCTCGTTGCGAACGTATCTCAAGCCGCTGATATGAGAAAGCGCGCGTTTCTGCGTTTCTTTAAGATAGGTGCAAAGCGCGCCGGATGCCATAATGCACGCCTTTTTGTCTTTTATTTCGAACATGTCCAGGCTTGCAACGCCAAACTGCTCTTTAAGCGACTTTTCGGCATTTGAAAGTTCAAAGCTCCACTCGTTGTAATTCTGAAATTTAGGAAGTTTTGAAAGCCTCATCTGAGATACTGTGTCTGTTAAAGCAAGCGTGGCAGAGTTGCATATTATCTCTGCGGGATTTACGGTAATAAGTGCGTCTTCAATCGAAGAAAAGTCCGTCAGTTCTTTTTCAAGAGTGCTGAACTCGCCGGTAGAAACGTCCGCCCATGCAAGCGCAAAAGTATTCTTGCAAACGGCAACGCTGACAAGATAATTGTTCTTCTTATCGTCCAAAATGTCGTCTTCTATTACCGTACCGGGAGTGATTACTCTTATTACGTCGCGCTCAAGCATACCTTTGCTCTCTTCGGGCGAAGTAAGCTGCTCGCATATGGCGACTTTATATCCTTTTGAAATAAGTTTTGAAATATATCCGTCTACCGCGTGATACGGTACGCCGCACATAGGCGCGCGCTGCTCGAGTCCGCAATCCCTGCCGGTCAGCGTAAGGTCAAGAAGTTCGCTTGCAAGTTTTGCGTCGTCGAAAAACATCTCGTAAAAATCTCCCAGTCTGAAAAGAAGAATCGCGTCTTTATAATTATCCTTTACGCTGAGATAATATTTCATCATCGGTGAAAGTCCCATATTATTCCTCCGTTTCGCCGAAAAGCGACGCAGACTGCGAACGCGTAATCCTGACGTTGCAGAACTTTCCTATAAGCTCCTCTCCTCCCGGGAAAGTAACAAGCCTGCCGCTGTCCGTCCTGCCGCATACGCAACCTTTTTTTGTGGGTGAAAAATCTTCGCAAAGCACTTCGAAAGTTTTATTTTCGTATTCTTTTGAAAGTTCTTTCGTAACTCTGTTCTGCGCTGCAATTAAGCGCATAATCCTGTCCTTTGCCACTTCAGGGTCGACCTGAGGCATCTTTGCGGCAGGAGTACCTTTGCGCATGGAATATACAAAGGTGAAAGCATTGCTGTATCTGACTTTTTCCACCATATCGAGAGTATCGAGAAAATCGCTCTCCTCTTCGTAGGGGAAACCTACCATCAGGTCTGTCGTTATACCGCAATCGGGCAGTTTTTCTCTGATTGCCGCGACAGTTTCAAGATAATATTCTCTCGTATAATGTCTGTTCATTAACTTAAGTATCTTATCTGAACCGGACTGAACAGGCAGATGTATATTGTTGCAGATATTGGGATAATCTGCGATTACATCTATAAGTCTTCTGTTGAAATCTTTAGGATGCGAAGTCATAAAACGTATACGGCGTTTGCCATCTACTTTTGCCAGTTCTTCCAAAAGCTGAGCAAAGCCGTATTCGTCCCCGTAAATATCCTTACCGTACGAGTTAACGTTCTGTCCAAGAAGGGTTATCTCCTTATAACCTTCGTCGACAAGACGGAGAAACTCGTCTTTTATCGCCTCTTTGGTGCGACTTCTCTCTCTTCCTCTGACATAGGGAACGATGCAGTAGGTACAGAAATTGTTGCAACCGTACATGATGTTCAGCCAGGCATTGGTGCCGCTTGTGCGGTAAAACTCTTCATTTTCGTTTATTTGCGGTTTTTCGTTTTCGTCTATATCAACGTATTTTCTGCGACTTTCCGCAACGGACGGAATATACGTTTCAAGCAACGCAAGATTTGACGTGCCGAGAACGATGTCGATAAAAGGAAATTTTTCTCTCAATGCTTTTCCCGCGCCGTCCTGCTGAGTCATACAGCCAACAACCGCAACAACCATAGAAGGATTCTTCTTCTTTTCAGTCTTAAGCATACCTATATGCCCCATTGCCTTGCGCTCAGCATTATCGCGTATGCAGCAAGTGTTGAACACGACTACGTCGGCGTTTTCGTCCTCTTCTGCGGGAGCGTATCCCAGTTTTGTCAGTATGCCTGCAATCTTTTCTGATTCATGCACGTTCATCTGACATCCGTAAGTAATAATCCTGTATTTTTGCATATAACAATTATAACGAAAAAAGAGGAAAAACTCAAACGAAAAAAGGTAAATAATAAATATGCGTGCAAATAAAGGAAGTCAGAAGTCTTTTGCAAAAAAATTCGTTCAGGGAACGGCAATTGCGATTGCCGTAATTGCCTTTTTCGTCTTGCTGACGATAGCCGGACTTGCAATATATATTCACAGCGACACCGATATTGACGAAAACACACTCGTCTTTGAAAACTCAGTGCCTGAAGTATACGACAGTTACGGAAATCTTACCTCATATTGCAGCGCAAGTGAATCAGAAACTTCTTTGTCCGACGTGCCGCAGCATTTAAAAGACGCTTTTATCGCACTTGAGGATAAAAGATTTTATTCTCACCACGGAATAGATTATACAAGAATCCTGGGTGCCACCTTAGCCAACATAAAAAGCGGTACGCGCGCCCAAGGAGGCTCTACTATAACGCAACAGATAGTAAAAAACGCTTTTCTTACAAGAGAAAAGAGCTTTTCAAGAAAATTAAAGGAGGCTCGACTTGCCGTATCGCTTGAAAGGCGCATGAGCAAAGACGAAATTCTCAAGACTTATCTCAATATGCTGTATTTCGGTTCAGGAGAATACGGAGTAAAGAACGCCGCAAGACGCTTTTTCGGTTGTGAAGTGGGTGAATTGACAGTTGCGCAGTCTGCGATGCTCGCAGGTATAGTAAAAAGCCCTACAAAGTACAACCCGATAAACAATTATGAAAACGCACTCAGCCGCTCGCACACCGTATTGAGTCTTATGCTTGAACAGCAAAAAATATCTGCTGAAGAATACAGTGCGGCATTAAACGAGAAAATAGAAATCGTCGACGACAAAAGCGCGCTTGAATTTGACAAAATTTACGTCGCAAACGCATTGTCTGAGGCATGCACTATTCTCGGAACAGACGAAAAAGAATTGAGAGCGATGGGGTACAAACTTTACACCTATCTCGACCCGTCAAAACAAAGTGCGCTAAAAACTATAATAGACGATAAGGCGTATTACAACGACGAAGAAACTCTTTGCGCAGCTTTGGATGCTGAAGTTTCTACAGGCGGAATATCTGCGGCTTATTCAAATTTTTCAGTAGATTTCTTCAATTTCAGAAGACAAAGCGGCTCTGTTCTCAAACCTCTCGTCTGTTATGCACCAGCATTTGACATCGGAATACTTACTCCCGCAAGCGTGCTTGACGACAAACCTACAGACTTCAACGGATACTCCCCGTCAAACTATGCAGGTAAATATTACGGAAAAATAAGCGCAAGGGACGCACTTGCATACTCTCTCAACATACCTGCGGTGACAACACTCAACGCTATAGGCGTACAAAGCGGTTATTCTGCGCTGAAGTCAATGAATTTTTCACTGTCAGACAATGATGACAATTTGTCGCTCGCGCTCGGAAGTTCTGCTCAAGGATTTGCTTTTACAGAAATACTCGGAGGGTATCTGACGCTTGCCTCTTATGGCGAATATGCAGGCGCGACGTTTATAAAACGCATCGAAGACAGCGACGGCAACGTGGTTTACAGTCGCTCGACGACCGCAAAAAAGCGTATATTTTCAGAAGAAAGCGCATATCTCACTACAAATTCTCTTGTTGCGTGCGCCAAATACGGTACGGCAAAAAAGCTGTCTTCATTACCGTATGAAATCGCGTCAAAAACCGGTACCGTGGCTGCCGGTGACGGAAACGCAGATGCATACGACGTGAGTTATACGACAGAATTCTGCACATTATTCTGGCAAGGCTCTGCACGCTACGACAGCCCTCTTTCTTCAAATGTAACCGGAGGAGGACTGCCTACTCTGATGTGTAAAAATTATTTACTTTCTGTCTTCGATAATAATGTACCCGATAATTTTTCTGTTCCGCAAGGAATACAAGAGGTAAAGCTTGACAAAATAGCGTACGAAGAAGGAAATCTTGTACTTGCATCAGAAAACGCGCCCGAAAGATATACCCTAAGCGATGTATTCGACTCACGGTACCTTCCTTCAGAGAGGGATACGTCGTTCGATTTTCCTGTCGCAGATTCGCTTAACGCGACGACCGAAGGAAACAAAGTAAATATAACTTTTACAGCAAATCCTCATATCTGCTATAAAATTATAAAAAAATCGCTATTTACGGACGACAAAATAATTCTTGAAATAAAAGAAAAGCAAGGGCAAATAACTGTAACCGACATAGCGGACGGATTGCTGGGATATAACAGATACGTCGTCGTGCCTTACTATCTTGACGACGACAACAGAGAAACAATCGGCGAGATATATCAGATTCCGATAGGCTGGTAATAGTTATAAATTAACGCAGATTTAATAATAATTCTAAATTAACTTATTTTTTATAACACTTTCAATGAGGTTAAACATTAAAAAAACGCACCCGAAACGTGCGTTTTTTTGCAAAAAACCGGTTTATAGTTGTTATAATGCAATCAAACCGTTAAACAATCAACTAAAAAAATTAACGGTTCTTCAGACAAAGAGTTTTTTACCTTTTTCTTAAATAACCATAATTAAAATAATCAGAAAAAAGAATAAAGTTTATTAATCAGACACCAAAATGATTAATAAACAACAATGATTAAAAAACACAGCGCAGACGTCTGCCCTCGCTGTGTTTTATATCAGACGCCGACTGTGGACATCCGGACTTTAATAAAATGCAATTTTACTCCATAGGACTCAGTTCAACCGTTTCCACGTTTGCAATTGCGTCCTCAATAAGAGTTTCGAGGTCTTCGATTTTTGCCTGCTCTTTTTTTGCTATATCCAAAGACGGTTTGATTACCGGATTTTTCGGCAGAAAAACAGTACAACAGTCCTGATAAGGCAACTCGCTGAGTTTATACGTACCAATCTGTTCAGATGTCTTTATTATCTCGTACTTATCCATGCCAATCAGCGGTCTGAATACCGGCAGACCGTTTACCGCATCGTTTGTTACTGTAAGGCTCTGCAAAGTCTGACTCGCAACCTGTCCGAGGCTCTCTCCCGTTATCAACGCACCGCAACCGTTCTTTTCAGCAAGTCTTTCAGCGATATTAATCATAATACGGCGCATGATTGTTATCATATAGTCCGCGCGACACTTTTCGTGTATAGCAAACTGAATTTGCGTAAACGGTACGATAAAGAGTTTTATATCGCCGGTATATGCCGTCAGAACCTGCGCAAGGTCGATTACCTTCTGCTTTGCCTGCTCGCTCGTATAAGGAAAACTGTGATAATGCACGGCGCAAATCTGCATACCCCTTCTTGCCATGCGGTATCCCGCCACAGGAGAATCGAAACCGCCGCTCAGCAGCAGCATGCCTTTGCCGGAACAGCCCACGGGCATACCCTGAGCGCACTCCTCAATACCGCAGAATACGTATGAAAAGCCTTTTTCTCTTATATCCACTTTTATTTCAAGCTGTGGTCTGTGCAAATCCACCTTATAACCTGCGCGCCTCTTAAGAATATACGCGCCAATATCCGCACCTATCTGCGCAGAATTTTTGTCGAGAGATTTATCTGCGCGATTTACCGTTACGCGAAACGTCGTATTCACGTCGGGAGCATACTCAAGAGCCGCCTCGTTCAGCAAATCGTAATCGGTTTTGACTTTGGTCGCAACGCTGAGCGAGTGCAGACCGAAAACCTGTTTCATACGTCTTACAATCTCGTCCGTCAGACTTTCGTCATAATTTTCGATATAATATCTGTTCTGCGTTCTGACAAATTCGCAATCAATCCCGCTTAGTTTTGCCTTTATATTGTCGATAAGCAGTTTTTCAAAATAGCTTTTATTTCTGCCTTTGAGAAAAATCTCGCCGTATCTCAGCAGTACAACTTTGCTTTTCATACTTAAACTCTCCTGTATTTTCCAAGTAATTTAACGCCTTCGTCCATTGCTTTCAACAATGCGGTAATGTCGTCGTCAGAGGTGTTTTCGCAAAAACTGATTCTAAGCGTGCCTTCCGCATACGCGCCGTTAAGACCTAAAGCCTTGGGTATTCTCTCTGCGGCTTTTCTTGACGAACACGCACTGCCGGTACCGACTATTACGCCTTTGCTTTCAAGAAAATGCAGCATAACTTCGCCTCTGATGCCGTCAAAAGAAAAACTGACGATATGCGCCGCGCTATTGTATATATCGGTATTTATCCTTACGAATTTCCCGTATTTTTCCACAAGACTGTCAACCAGCTTTTTCTGAAGTCTTTTTTGCGTTTCAAAATTGTTCTCAATTTCTGCGCTTACGCGTTCAGCTGCATATCCGAAGGCGCAAATACTCGCGACGTTTTCTGTACCGGAACGCAGATTTCTCTCCTGTCCTCCGCCGTAAACAAAAGGCTGCAAACTTATTCCCGGAGCAATGTACAGCGCACCTATACCCTTTGGAGCATGAATTTTATGTCCGCTTACTGAATACAGGTCTACGCCCATGTCTTTTACAGAAAACCTGACTTTGCAGAAAGCCTGAACGCCGTCACTGTGGAATACCGCGTCGGGACAACGTTTTTTCACCTCGTAACATAGTTTTTTAATATCGTTAAGCGCGCCTGTTTCATTGCACACGTGCATAATTGAAACGAATACGACATCCGCGCTCAGAAGTTTTATAAATTCTTCCTCTACGACTCGCCCGTAATTGTCGCAAGGAGCGACGACAAGCTCATATCCCCTGTCAGCCATAGCTTTTGCACAATTGAAAACCGCCGCATGTTCGACTGCAGAGATAATTATTTTGCCCTTTTTGCGCCTCGGTCCGCACGTAATTGCAAAGTTGTCAGCCTCACTGCCGGACGCCGTAAATACGATATTGTCGGCTAAGCAACCAAGAACTTTTGCAAGTTTTTCTCTTGCACTCTTTACTGCTTTTGCCGCAGTCAGAGCGGGAGCATACAAAGCGGACGGGTTATAAAACTCGTCCACGGCGTATTTTCTGATTATATCCGCACACTCAGGGAACATTACCGTAGTCGCGGCATTATCGAGATATATCATCTTTCACCTATAAAATCTGTCTACCGCATAATTCTATCACAATACCGTCTAAGCCGCAAGCGTTGCGCGCATAATAACATATAAGCAAAAGCGCATGACTTTTCAAAAAAATTGATTAATAACCGTTATTTATTAATTGTTTTATCGTAAAAAGAAAGAATAAGCGCGAGCATATACTCGTCAGGAGCGATGACATAACTCATGCCTTGAGTTTTTATCACAATCAATGGATTGTCCTGACGGCAAGAAAAGAGTCTGACAGCATCTTCGGACAGCGCGCTTTCGTCATTTACTTCAATCAAATCAAACTCTCCGCACAGATATAACACGAGTTCTTCTTTATGCTGATATATCCTTTTGACGGAGAACCCGTCCTTGAAATCGTATTTTAAGGAATATGTCATTTTCAGGGTCGGCAATCTTAAGGCAAGCATCAAAGCAATGCCGACAGCAAGATATGCAAACTTGACATAATCTCCGCCCGCCGCGCTTATCAGAAAAGTAAGGTTTACGATGTCCACCCCCAGAGCCAGCACGAGCAATGCGGTTTTAAGGGGCTTTTTGCCGTCAAACGTATAAGTCATGCTGTAAGAATTCATTTGAGAGTTACCACCGTTACGCCGTCTTCTCCTTCACCGTACTTTCCCAATCTGAAAGATTGAACCGCAGGATGGTTGGATAAAAACGTTTTAAGCCCCGCTCTCAAAGCACCGCTACCTTTGCCGTGTACTATTCTTACCTCTTTAAGTCCGCACAGCATAGCGCGTGAAAGATAAGAATCCACGTTAAACGACGCCTCGTCGACCGTCTGACCTATCACGTTGATTTCGTGAGGACACCCCTCTGTCGTATCGGGCAGCACCCTTCTTTTCAGCGTTTTCTTTTCTTGCGTTATTTTGACTTTTGAAACATCGTCAAAGCCGACAATCGTCGTCAGATTTCCGCAAACGACGGTATATCTGCGCTTTTTTGTGTCGATTTTTTCAACTCTTGCGGTAGATTTCAACTTTTTAACAAAAACGCTGTCGCCTACGGCAATCTCACCGCTTTCTTTTTCAAACCTCTCTTCTGTTTCCTCTTCTTTCTTCGCGTAACCGAGGTTTTCAAGTCTTTTTCTCTTCTTTCTCGCCTCAAACAAAGCCTGTTCGTCACCTTTCTTCAGGTCCTCTCTGATTTGTTCGATTATCTCATCAGCCTCGTCCATATAGTCGCCAAGAAGTTCGTTTGCTTTTTTGGTAAGTTTTTCCTCAAGTTTCCTATTCTTTTCCTGAGCCTCGGCAGAGAGTTTTTCAGCTCTCATATATTCTTCTTTAGCTTTTTGCTCGTATTCTGCGGCTCTTTTTCTGCTCTCGTCCGCATCTCTTCTGCTGCTTTCCGCCGCAGCTATAATGCTGTCAAAACTGACTTTTTCTTCGCTGAGCAAAGAATTTGCTTTTTTTGTGATTTCTTCCGGAAGTCCGAGTTTTTCCGCTATCTTCAGCGCGTTAGAACTACCTGAAACACCTATAAGAAGTCTGTATACGGGAGCGAAAGTTTCAGGGTCAAAGTCCATAGACGCGTTTGACACCCCTTTCGCGCGGTATGAATATTCCTTCAGCTCGTTATAATGAGTAGTCGTTATACAGCGGCAGTTTCTTTCAAGAAGATATTCTATCACCGCTATTGCAAGTGCGCTGCCTTCGGCAGGGTCTGTACCTGCACCCAGTTCGTCCAAAAGCACAAGGCTGTTGTAATCTGCCTGACTTGTAATCCTTATAAGGTTTACGGTATGCGAAGAAAAAGTTGAAAGATTCTGTTCAATGCTTTGTTCGTCGCCTATGTCACAATAAACGCCGTCGAATACGGCAAGTCTGCTGTTTTCTTCACAAGGAACATACATGCCGCTGCTTGCCATAAGAGAAAGCAGTCCCACAAGTTTGAGAGTAACCGTTTTTCCTCCGGTATTAGGTCCGGTAATCAGGAGTACTTTAAAGTCCTCTCCAAGTCGCACATCGACGGGAACGACTTTTTTAGCGTCGATAAGAGGATGTCTTCCCTTGCGTATATCTATTATTCCGTCGCCGTTGAGCAAAGGGGCAACCGCCTTTATATCTCTCGCATAACGCGCCTTTGCAAAAATACAATCCACTTCGGTAATCAGATTAAAAGACCTCTCTATTCCGTCGGCAATCTGCGATAACATAAAGGACAGCGACTGAAGAATAACGGCAATTTCGTTCTGTTCGTCGCTCAAAAGTCCGCGCAGTTCGTTGTTGAGTTCGACTACCGCGAGAGGCTCTATAAATACGGTCGCTCCTGTAGAAGACCTGTCGTGAACAAGTCCCGGTATCTGCCCCTGACACTCGCTTTTTACCGGTATTACATATCTGTCGCCGCGCATGGTAACGATATTATCCTGAAGATATTTGGAATATCCTCCGCTGATATACCCGTTTAGTTTCTGCTTGATTTTGTCATTTGTACGGCGGATAGCCTGACGAATCTCCCTGAGTTTTGCCGACGCACCGTCGTAAAGCTCGTTTTCGTTCATCACCGATTCTGATATACGCCTTTCTGCCTCAGAATCAGTAAACATATTCTGCGCGTACTCCACGATATACGGACACTCCCCCTCAGGGATTTTAGATACCGACAATCTGAAATTTTTTGCACACGAAAGCACCCTTGCAATCTGCAACAACGCTTTACAACTTAAAGTTGCGTCCTTTCTGAGAGCGACAATGTAATCGGAAATATCGTCAACTGAAAAAGACGGAGAACAACAAAACTCGTATGCCGTTCTGTCAGCCTGAACGGTACGTTCAAGCATTTCCTGCGCCTTTTTGAGTGAGTTTTCAGGTTTAATAGCGAGAATACGATTTCTTGCGGGTTCGGAAAACACGTACCCGCTGAGGATTTTGAGTATTTTATCAAATTCAAGCGATTTAAGTTCTTTCTCTGATGTCATAAGCAGTCCGCTCCGCAAAGACCGCAAAAATCAACTGCGGAATAGCGAAATTATTTTACCCCTCTGAACAGATGCGCGCAGTTTGAGCCGCCTTGCGCCTCGCCTCCGTCCGTTACACTGCGAGTTACGTCTTCAGGGGTACGGTTACAGTTTACCATATTTATATACAAATTGTAACGTATTTTATCTGCTTTTGCAGATATATCGACAATAGCGGCGTTGTGCAGTTCAAAATAACAATGCATGATTTTAGTTCTCTTGACGAGATAATCGGCTTTTTTATCGCTGTAATAAAAATCTCCGCTGTACTTGCAGCTGCCGCAATCGCATCCGGCACTTATCTGTACGGGGCAATGACAAAGAGTCATTACCGGGAGAATCCCGTACGCATAGACATATCCGTCAGAGTTGATATCGTCTATTTCTCGCAAAGTGAGTTCTGGAGAATAAATGACGTTGTCAACTCCCGCTACCTTCTCAAAGCCTGCGTTATACACGTTGAGCCTGATACCTGCAATTGATTTCAAACCGTATTTCTTTGCAAGATATACAGTGTAATAATTTTCACATATCAACCCGTCAATTTTATCTTTGCATTTTTGCAAAACGTCTTCGACAAGACGCATTTCACCGCCTCGAACTACCGGAGGCAAGTGAAGATAGACAGAAAAATTATTCTCAATTAAGCCTAAAAATATATCTATTTGCGAAAGAAATTGGCTAAAATCATATATTTGATAACTTATAATGATATTTTTACCACTAAACTTGCGCATTGTGTCAACATCGTCTGTATTTACTATTATTTTTCTTTCACTGACGCGATTTTTACAGATATCAGATTTGCACTTGTTTGAATAATCGCACCTCGACATGTTTTGCTCATACTCGGCAACCAGCGCGTTTTTAAGTCCTTGCACTGCTTCTCTTCTCAAAGCGTTGAGCATAGACTTAGGCATGAATATACCGTTGCCGTTAAGATTGACAAAAACTTCTTTTGTGTAAAAAGGTGTATCGCCGAGTTTTGACAGACAAGACGAAAAGTCATCTTCTGTCAGAGGTCTTCCTGTCGCACGCTCCGACTTCGCACTCAAGGAGAAAACGGTACTGCCCTTTTGCGCCGTAACTTTTACGGTGAAGTCGTCGCTTACTTCGGCACATAGTTTTATTCCTTTTTTCTTTAAAGTAATTTCTTCATCAGCACTCTGATAATCCAGCGTTCTTCTTACATCTGCGCCGGCTGGAAAATCGCCTTTGTATTGAAGTAAATATACGTTTTTGTCCGATTTTAATATTTTTACGCCAAAACCGCCCAGCTCTTTACCTTTATACAGTATTTTCAATCCGTCGCCGTCGCGCAGCTCCTGACTCGCTTTTACCGTTACGCCGTTTTTGTCGCATCTGAGAACAGTGCCGACGGTTACGCCGATATTGCTCTGCACTTTGGGCGACATAATGCTTTTGGTATCGTCAAAAATATATCCGTTGGTAAACTCCCCTCTGTTGAAAGCCTTTTTCAGTTCGTTTACCGCCTTTTCGTCTGCTTTCGCTCCGTCAAGCACTTTTCTGTATTGCGAAACAACGGTAGAAACGTAATGCGGTTTTTTGAGTCTTCCTTCAATCTTAAGACTGTCTATGCCCAATTCTTTCAACTGATTCAGTTTTGTAATAAGACATTGCTCAGACGGCGACAGTAAATATCCTTCTTTTGAGCTTAAACTGCTTTTATAGGGCAATCTGCAAGGCTGATTGCATCTTCCTCTGTTTCCGCTGTCCCCGCTCATCATAGACGAAAGCAGACAAGAACCGCTGTAACTCACACACAGCGCACCGTGAACAAAATATTCAACCTCAAGATTTGTATTCTTTTTTATCGCGATAATATCTTCTTTTGCTGTTTCTCTTGCCACGACAACGCGTGAAAAGCCTTTTTCCTGTAAAAACAGCGCGCCTTCAAGGTTATTTACGCCCATCTGAGTGCTTGCATGCAAAGGCACGTTATATTTATAGAAAACTTCAAGCGCGCCCATGTCGGCGGTTATAAATGCGTCTGCCTTCGTACATGCGCTCACGTAAGAATCTAAATTTTCAAGTTCTCTTTGCTTTACAGCGGTGTTGAAAGCAATATAGACCTTTACACCGTAAAGATGACAAAGGTCTATATATTCTCCGATATTTTCTCTCGTAAAGCCGACGGCTTTTGCACGAGCATTGAAACAGTCAAGTCCCAGGTATACCGCATCCGCGCCGCTGTTTATTGCGGCGTATAGCGCGGGAATATTTCCTACCGGTGCGAGAAGTTCCATAATATCACCGTATTGAGGCTTTTTAGCCATGTATTTTTTGCCGTATCGAATTAAAACGGCTATCGTGTTAAGCACAGGCGGCTTGCAAACTCAATGCCGTTGCCCTT
>CALWHB010000002.1 GCA_944380275.1 uncultured Christensenellaceae bacterium
AAAAAACGCCCTGTTATTAGGACGTTTTTATAATATCGTATTGACGCAGAATCAGTATTCGAGGTTTTTCTCAAGGTAGCTTGCAAGGTCGTCAACGCTGACTCTGACTTGCGCCATACTGTCACGTTCTCTTACGGTTACCGTATTGTTTTCAAGGGTTTCAAAGTCGATTGTTACGCAGTAGGGAGTGCCTATCTCGTCCTGACGGCGGTATCTTTTGCCTATGCTGCCTGCCTCGTCGTAAGTTGCGGAGAATTTTTTGCAGAGCGCGCGATAAATTTCTTCTGACTTTTCGCCGAGAGCTTTTTTCTGCAACGGGAGTACGGCAACTTTGTAAGGAGCAAGTGCGTGATGCAGGTGAAGTACGACTCTGGTTTCGCCGTCGACCACTTCTTCGTCATAAGCATTGCAAAGGAAGGCAAGCACCATCCTGTCTGCGCCGAGAGAAGGCTCGATGACGTAGGGTATATATTTTTCGCCCGTAACGGGGTCTGTATATTCCATATTTTTGCCGCTGACTTTGACGTGCTGTTTGAGGTCGTAGTCGGTACGGTCCGCAACGCCCCAGAGTTCGCCCCAACCGAACGGGAATTTGAATTCAAAGTCTGTCGTAGCGTTGGAATAGAAACACAGTTCGTCCTTGTCGTGGTCGCGCAGTTTGAGTTTGTTTTCGTCCATGCCCAGGTCGAGCAGCCACTGTTTGCAGAAATCTTTCCAGTAAGCGAACCACTCAAGGTCGGTACCGGGTTTGCAGAAAAACTCAAGCTCCATCTGTTCAAACTCGCGGGTGCGGAAGGTAAAGTTGCCGGGGGTGATTTCGTTGCGGAAACTTTTGCCTATCTGACCGATACCGAAAGGCACTTTCATGCGTGCGGAACGCTGTACGTTGAGGAAGTTTACGAATATACCCTGAGCCGTTTCGGGACGCAGGTATACCGTGTTTGCGCTGTCTTCGGTAACGCCCTGGAAAGTTTTGAACATAAGATTGAACTGTCTTATGCCGGTAAAATCGCTCTTGCCGCATACGGGGCAGGGGATTTTGTTTTCGATGATGTAATTTTCAAGTTGTTCGTTGGTCCAGCCTGCGATATTTTGTTCGATACCCTTGCGTTTCATATAATCTTCGACAAGGTTGTCTGCGCGATGACGGGATTTGCAGCTCTTGCAGTCCATAAGGGGGTCGCTGAAACCTCCCAGATGACCGCTTGCTACCCATACGTTGGGGTTCATCAGAATAGCGCAGTCGAGTCCCGTATTGAGCGGGTTTTCCTGAATAAACTTTTTCCACCATGCGCGTTTTACGTTATTTTTGAGTTCGACGCCGAGGGGGCCGTAGTCCCAGGTATTTGCGAGGCCGCCGTAAATTTCGCTGCCTGCAAAGATGAAACCTCTGCTTTTGCAAAGGGCGACAAGTTTGTCCATTGTCAGTTCTGCCATATCCGATACTCCTCACGGCGGAATATACCGCCTTAAATTATTATCAATATATGATTATAAGAATTTTATTTCTCTTTGTCAAACGATGTAACGTTTTTGGGATAATTTGCGTATTGTGAAGTAGCGGGATGAGAAACGGCGTCCCGACAATATGGGAGGAACTGATATGAACAATTTTAACGAATGCGGGATGTCCTGCGGTTGCGATTGCCTGTGGATTATTCTTCTGTTGCTGCTTTGCGGCGGAAACGGCTTTAAGAGCTGTGGCTGCGGCTCCGGTTGCAACATTATACCTATCCTCGTAGCGCTCAGCTGCTGCGGATGCGGCGACGGTTGCGGCTGCAAGTAAAACGTAATACATACTGCAAAAAGCAAGAAACGGAGTCGGCGAAAGCCGACTTTGTTTTTTCGGACGAGAGAGGAGAAGAGCATTTACGCCGCGGGCAAAAGCATAGGTGAAGACGATGGAAATATGATACTGCCGAGAAAGACGTTTTTTATGAGCTGAACATTAAAAGGGGTATTTTTTGCAGGCAGATTGTTAAAAACATTTTTTTATCTGAGGCTTTACAGCGGAACCTTTGTGCGGCACGCAAATATTGTAAAAAATTCCTGCACGTGTAGGTTAAATGCGATATTTCATTTAAAATCAACTATTTCAGCCGGAGTCGTAATTTGAAAATGCGGTGAACGGATAAGAGGACGTCAGATAGTGTCAACCGCTGAAAACAAAGCGGTATTGCGCTTGTGTTTGACTTTTTTAAGCGGCAGTAGTATTATGGTTATATGAAAAAATACAATTTTGTCACATGGTGGCTCGATTTGCCCGTAAAGCCGCTTGCTTACAGAATATGGAAGATGGTTGCGACTCCCGTCGTGTTTATACTGTGGGTCGTTTTCGTCGCGGTATACACGGATTACTACTGGCAATTTTCTCTTTATGCCGTATTGCCGGTCGCTGCGGTCGATTTTATATGGGACGGCGTGCAATATTATCTTTATAGGAAAGGCAAACTGAAACCTCGCGAAGTCGGCATAAATAAACAATCTTCGGACAATGAAACCGCAGACGGTGCAGAAAAAACAAATTGAATCAGAATCGGATTTTTGATAGCATAAGCCTCTCTGAATAAGGAGAGGTTTTTTTATGTTTTAAGGTGCTGTAATTAATACAACGACTGAAAAAACAACCTGATATATAGACGTCGGTCTTAAGCATAAAACGTTTTTAAAAGCATATCTTATTATGTGAGCGCGGTGAAAAGATTGTGGGCAATATGTATATCGCTGGGGATTGTGATTCTGACGGCGTTTCCGTCCGCTTTGCTTGTAGATGCAGGGGAGTGGTATGACGCTTTAATCCTGCCGCCTTACGCATTGCCTTCGACGGCTTATACCCCGGTATGGGCGGCAATTTATCTTGCGGATACGGCGGCGTTGACGCTTTTGTTTTACAAAGGAGCTGAAGGATTAAAACTGTGGCTGCCTTTGTCTGCGGGGGTGCTGAACGTGTTCTGGTGTTATATGTTTTTCGGGATAAAAAGCATACCTGCAGGCGCGGTCGTACTGGGAATAATGACAGTTTATACAGCCGCTTGCGGAATAGCAGATTTCAGAAAATACAGGATTAGCTCGTTGATTTTTCTTTTTAAAGCGGTTTTTTTCGGTTATCTGTTTGCAGTGGTTTTGGCGATAAAATGATTTTTGAAGAATACAGAGGCAAAATCCGACGCTGCTTTGCATTTTATTACACTTAATGCGATTGTGCGTGGCGCAAGTTTTATATTTATAATACGTGCGCGCAAATTTGTATTTTATATTTTTATTTAGTTGAAAATTGCACTTTTGTTTGATATAATTAGCGTGAGCAACGACAGGCTCATTGCCGTTGTATGTTCGGAAACAAATAAAATTTACCTGAAAGGATGGGTATTGCGCAAAGCAAACTCAAGCGTGGTAATCATGAGAAAATCGCACAGAATAGCACTTCTGGCATTTGAACTTGCGCTGATAGTAATATTCAGCCTGGTGCCAATCAATCTCGGCGCGGCGTCGCTTGCGCTGACTCTGCTCCCGGTACTCGTTATTGCGTTGACGCAGGACTTCAAAACGGCTGTATTCGGCGGTTTGATTATGGGTATCACGTCGCTGATAGGGGCGTTTACCGTCGGTGCCGCAAGTCTTACGGCTCCGCTGTTCAGAAATCCGCTCGTATCAGTTTTGCCGAGGGTCTGCGTGCCGGCAATTGCGTGGGCGGTCAACAGAGGACTGGTCAAGCTTTGTCAGAAGATAATGCAGAAGAATAAAGAATATACCGCAGACAAGGCGCAGGCGGCTGAAAGCGGAGAAGAACAGGCAAAAGAATCTGCAGATTACCGGGTCGCAGAAGAAAGCAATGCCTCGGCAAGCGACTGTTCTTCCTCAAGAGCAGAAAAAAACAGCATAAAAGAAAAAATCAAATCCGATAAAAACTTATCCCGCCCGGTCAGAGCTTTGATTGATGCGGTTTCAAGCGCGCTGGGAGTATGCGGAAATACCGCTCTCGTTCTGGGTATGATTTGGTTGTTTTACGGCGGGAAGACTGTCGGCGACAGCGCGATTACGCCTGAATTTATGGCGGGACTCGTTTCGCTCAATTTTGTTATAGAGGTGGTCGTTATGACCGTTCTGACGCCGCCTATAGTATACGCGATAAGAAAACAGCAGGAGAAAAACGGTTGACATGTTACTCGTAATCGACGTTGGAAACACGAATATCAAACTGGGTATTTACAAGGGCGACAAACTCTGTCAGTCCTGGCGACTTTCGGTAAAAGTTCCGCGTACGGCAGACGAACTGGGCATAGAAATAAGCAACATGTTCAAGGTCGGGGGCGTGGATATGAAAGACATTACGGGTGTTATAATGTCTTCGGTGTGTCCGCCTTTGAATTATACGGTAGAGCATGCGTGTCAATACTATATCGGTATAAAACCGATGACGGTAGGGACGGGGATAAAGACGGGACTCAACGTAAAATATACCAATCCCCAGGAAGTCGGAGCGGACAGGATAGTGAACAGCGTTGCTGCATACAAGCTTTACGGAGGTCCTTGTATAGTGGTGGATTTCGGCACCGCGACGACGTTCAATCTGATTTCGGCAAAAGGCGAGTTTATGGGCGGTTGTATCTGTCCCGGCATAAAGAGCAGCCTTGAATCGCTTGTGAGCAATACCGCAAAACTGACGAGAGTAGAGCTTACAAAACCGCAGAGCATTGTGGGCAAAAGCACTGATTCAAATCTTCAGGCAGGAATAATTTACGGTTTTACGGGGCTTGTAAAATACATTGTCGGAGGATTCAGAAAACAGGAGGGTTTTGCAGATGCAAAAGTGGTCGCAACCGGCGGTCTGAGTCAGCTTATACTCAGCGTGGAAGAAGAAAAGATACTTGACATCGTGGACAGGTCGCTGACGCTTAAAGGACTCAAAATAATTTACGATATGAACAAAAAGCAATAATCTTTTTGTACGATTATACAAGATAAAAATTTTGCCTCACGGCACAAAGGAGAATAATATGAAAAAAGTCGGTGTAGCAATACTCGGTATGGGTGTTGTAGGCGGAGGTACGGCGCAGATACTTATCGAAAGAAAGAAACAGATAGCCGAAGAATACGGCGTAGAAGTAGAAGTCGTCGCATGCCTCGACAAGGATAAGAGCAAGGGCGCGAGATACGGTCTTGACGCAAGCTATTTTGCGGCGGACATAGATGAAATCTGCGCAAACAACAACGTCGACATTGTCGTCGAGTGCATGGGCGGTACCGAGCCTGCAAAGACTTTCCTTATGAAGTCGCTTGCGGCAGGCAAGAGTATTGTTACGTCCAACAAGGAAATGTTCAGCAAGAGCTGGCCAGACCTTGAAAACGTTGCGGCAAAGACGGGCGCAGGTCTGTATTACGAGGCGACGACCGGCGGCGGTATGCCTATCATAAGACTTATGACTCAGGCAATGCAGGCAAATTCGATTCTTGAAATCAAAGCCATAATCAACGGCACGACCAACTATATTCTTTCCAAGATGACTCAGGAGGGTGCGGATTACGCAGAGGTGCTTAAGGATGCTCAGGCATTGGGTTATGCAGAGGCAAATCCCGTTGCGGACGTAGAGGGTTATGACTCCAGCTACAAACTCAGCATTTTGTCTTCGCTTGCTTTCAACAAGCGTCTTCCCGTAGAACTGATTGAGAGAGAAGGTATCACCAAGATAACAAAAGAGGACATCACTATAGCAAAAGATATGGGATTCGTCATCAAACTTCTCGCAATCGCAAAGCAGCGCGAAGGAAAGATAGAGGCGAGAGTAAACCCCGTATTCCTGTCCAAGGACCATCCTCTCGCTAACGTAAACGATTCCTTCAACGCGGTATTCCTCGTAGGCGACAACGTAGGCGACATCATGCTGTACGGCAGAGGAGCGGGCGCACTTCCGACGGGCAGCGCGATTGTCAGCGACATCGTATTCTGCGCAAGACAGGATAAGCACGCACGTTACGGTGAGATGAACAACGTAATGACGGCAAAAGATATAGACGAAGATTATCCCAGCGAGTATTATATAAGACTTGACGTACACGACGTTGCGGGCGTTATCGCGGACGTTGCGGCGGTATTCAAGAAATACAAGGTTTCGATAAGTCAGATGCGTCAGGACGATAAGAAGGAAATCATACCTATCGTATTCGTAACTCACGAAACCAAAAAGAAATCCATGATGAAGGCAATCGAAGAGATAAGCCGTCTTTCCAACGTCATAGGCGTAAGGAACGTAATAAAGGTAGAAAGATAAAATGCTTGACGGTAACGGCGTAAAACTACTGTCCAGGCTGTGCGAAATGACGGACGGCGACAAGTTTTCGGTATTCGACTGGACTGACCTCTTTGAAGAGGGAAAGAACGAAGAATCCGAAAAGTTGTGGCGCGCACTTATTCAGCAAGGGTGTCTGAACGTCAAGTACAGCGACGAAGATTCGGTATGTTTCGCCGTTACGCTGAAAGGCAGGAATATAAACGAAGAACTTGCGTCCATGCAGGTCGTGGGCGACGAAAACCAGACGGTCGTAAGAACGGACGCGGCAGGAAGGCCTCTGATGGTCGTAAAAAACGATACGTTTTTCGACAACCTGAGAAAAAAGCTGCACAGCCGCTCTTTGGGATTTATCTGGGGAATAATCGGCGGTATAATCGGCGGCATAATAGGCGGCAGCATAGTCGCTCTGATTATGCACTATGTAATACATTGAGGCTTTAATCGACACGGATAGGATAATTTATCGGGAGAAGACATTATGCTCAGTAAAAAACAGAAGTTGCTTATGAAGGTGATATACTCTCACGCAATCCGCAAGGAAGGCGTGTGTCTTATACGCCCAATCGATTTGCTCAAAGAAATTCCTTTAAGCAGCGATTTCAGACGCGACGAGCTGGAATCCAACCTTAAAGCCCTTGTAACCGAAGATTTCTTTGAGATGATTACGACAGACAAAAAAGGGGAAGAATATTATTGCTTTACTCTGCATCAGAACGGGTATGCGTTTTCAAGACAGATTGCAGCGGAAAAACGCGCCATTATCTTCAAACTCATACTTACGATTTGCGGAGCGATACTGAGCTTTACGCTTGTGCGTATACTTACGGCTATTGCAGGTTAAATGTTTGAATTACACAGTAAATTTCAGCCTTGCGGCGACCAGCCGCAGGCAATAGACAAACTCGTCGAAGGAATAAATGACGGTCTGAGAACTCAAGTCTTGCTGGGCGTTACGGGCAGCGGCAAGACTTTTACTATGGCAAACGTCATAAAAAGGCTCAACCGTCCGGCTCTCGTCATAGCGCACAATAAAACGCTTGCGGCGCAGCTTTGCAACGAGTTCAGAGAGTTTTTCCCCAACAACAGAGTAGAGTATTTCGTATCATATTACGATTATTATCAGCCTGAGGCTTATATTCCGCGTACGGATACGTATATAGAAAAAGACCTTTCGATAAATGACGAAATAGACAAACTGCGACACTCGGCTACCGGCGCGCTGTGCGAAAGCAGGGACGTTATTGTAGTAGCGTCGGTATCCTGTATTTACGGTCTGGGCGCGCCTCTCGAATATTACAGTATGGCTATCTCTCTGCGTCCCGGCATGACGATAGACAGAGAAGAGCTGATTGACAGGCTGGTTGAAATCCAGTATAAGAGGAGCGACATAGAGTTTGAACGCGCGACTTTCAGGGTGCGCGGCGACGTCGTCGAAGTGTTTCCCGTAGACAGTTCCGAAATAGCCGTCAGGATTGAATTCTGGGGCGACGAAATAGAAAGGATTGTGCAGTTTGAACCGCTTACGGCAAAGCCGTTGAGCGAACTGAAACATATAAATCTCTTCCCTGCAAGCCATTATGTCGTTCAGAAGGAAAAAAGAGAAGAAAGCCTCAGGCAGATTTCTCTCGACATGATTGATTGCGTGAACGACTTCAAGAGCAGAAACAAGCTGCTTGAGGCGCAGAGATTGCAGGAAAGGGTGAGTTACGACGTCGAGATGATACGTGAAATGGGCTATTGCAGCGGCATAGAAAACTATTCCCGTTATTTCGACGGCAGAAAACCTGGGCAGCCGCCTTACACGCTGCTTGACTTTTTCCCCAAGGACTTCGTATTGTTTGTGGACGAGAGCCATATGACTCTGCCGCAGATACGCGCGATGTACAACGGCGACCGTTCGAGAAAGGTAAATCTTGTGGAATACGGTTTCAGACTACCTTCCGCTTACGACAACAGACCACTGACTTTTGAAGAGTTCGACGAGAGAGTGGGACAGATGATATGCGTTTCCGCAACTCCTGCGCCGTACGAACTGGGAGAGGCAGGACAGGTCGTGGAGCAGTTGATAAGACCCACGGGACTTCTGGACCCGGAGGTGGAGATAAGACCTATCGCAGGGCAGATAGACGACCTCGTATCGGAAATCAACAAGCAGGTAGAAAAGAAAGGCAGGGTACTTGTTACCACTCTCACAAAGAAGATGGCAGAAAGCCTTACCGAATATCTTACCGAACAGCATATAAAAGTCAGATACATGCACTCTGACATTGATACGCTTGAACGTATTGAAATCGTCACGGGCTTGAGAAAAGGCGATTTTGACGTGCTTGTGGGAATAAACCTTTTGAGAGAAGGACTCGACCTGCCTGAAGTAAGGCTTGTCGCAATTCTCGACGCGGACAAAGAAGGTTTTCTGAGAAGTGAAACCGCGCTTATTCAGACGATAGGAAGAGCTGCGAGAAACAGCGAGGCAAAAGTCATTATGTATGCGGACAATATCACGGGCAGTATGCGCCGCGCGATAGACGAAACCAACCGCCGCCGCGAAAAACAGCAGGCATACAATAAAGAGCATAATATCACTCCGCGCACAATCGTCAAAGAGATTTCAAACACTCTCGAAATCACCAAGAAACTCGAAGAGAAAGAGCGCGTATCCACCGCAGACCTTTATAAGGAACTCGAAAGGCTGAATTCCGCAATGAAGATTGCCGCGTCCAATCTCGATTTTGAACTGGCGATTAAGTACCGCGAACAGGTTACCGCGCTCAAGGACCGTATAGCAAAGGCAGACAAAGAGAATAAGACTTTAAACAAAGAGAACAAGACGGGCGGAGAAGACGCACGCGCAAAAGGCAGAAAGAGGAAGTAAAATGAGAGAGGAAATAACCGTAAAAGGTGCGAGGGTTCACAACCTCAAGAATATCGACGTAACAATACCGAGGAACAAACTGGTCGTATTTACGGGACTGAGCGGCTCAGGCAAATCGTCGCTTGCTTTCGATACCATTTTTGCAGAAGGACAGAGAAGGTATATGGAGAGTCTTTCTTCTTATGCAAGACAATTTCTGGGGCAGATGGACAAGCCGGACGTAGACCGCATAGACGGGCTTTCCCCCGCGATTTCGATTGACCAGAAGACAACGTCCAACAATCCGCGTTCCACTGTCGGAACGGTAACAGAAATATACGATTATCTCAGATTGCTTTATGCGAGAATAGGCGAGGTGCATTGTCCCAAATGCGGCAGAAAAATAGAGCAGCAGACGGTAGACCAGATAGCGGACAAGGTCATGACAGCTCCTATAGGGGCGAAACTGCGCGTAATCGCACCTATAGTCAGGGGTAGAAAAGGCGAATATTCAAAGCAGCTTGAACAGCTCAAAAAAAGCGGTTACATGCGCGTTATCGTGGACGGCAACGACTACACGCTGGACGAAGAGATAAATCTTGAGAAGAACATCAAGCACGAGATAGGCGTCGTGGTGGACAGACTGGTGATGAAAGAAGACCTGTCAAGACGTCTTACTGACAGCTTAGAGGCGGCACTCAAACTTGCAAACGGACTCGTCGAAGTGGAAACTGACGGCAAAAAAGTGCTTTATTCCACGCTTTACGCTTGCCCTGACTGCGATATAAGCATAGAGGAACTGACGCCGAGGATGTTCAGCTTTAACAGTCCCTTCGGCGCGTGTCCGAAGTGTTCGGGACTTGGATTTACGTCAAGGATTGACCCTCTTAAAGTCATAAAGGGCGACAAGTCAGTCAACGAAGGCGCACTCGACGCGTCCGGCTGGTATATAATGGATTCCTGCAAGGTAAACAGGCAGGCTCTCACCGCTCTTGCAAAGAAATACGGGTTCAGCCTGGATACTCCGTTCAAGGATTTGCCTGAAAAAGTAAGGGAAATATTGCTTTACGGCGACGGTTCTGACGTGGAAATAACTTATGACAGTTCAACTTTTCACGGTGTTTTCAAGAGAAAATTCGAAGGAGTTATAAACAACCTTCAGAGAAGATATAACGAAACCTCTTCAATAAACGTAAAGGCTGATTTAGAAAGATATATGACTCAGGTCCCGTGCGACGTATGCCACGGCAAAAGACTGAAAAAAGAGGCTCTTGCTGTTACCGTAGGAGGGATAAATATTTCCGCGCTTTGCGATATGTCGATAGACAAGGCAATAGAGTTTTTCTCGGAACTCAGATTGTCGCAAAAAGATGCGACTATAGCAAATCAGATACTCAAAGAGATAAACGCAAGATTGAATTTTCTCAAAAACGTTGGGCTCGGGTATCTCACGCTTTCCCGTTCCGCAGGAACGCTTTCGGGCGGCGAGGCTCAGAGAATCAGACTGGCGACGCAGATAGGCAGCGGGCTTATGGGCGTGCTTTATATTCTTGACGAACCCAGCATAGGACTTCATCAGCGCGACAATTCAAAACTTCTCGATACGCTCACGAGGCTGCGCGACCTTGGTAATACGCTGATAGTCGTGGAGCATGACGAAGAAACTATGGAAAAAGCCGACTACATCGTGGACATAGGTCCGGGCGCGGGCGTACACGGAGGAGAAGTTGTCGTATGCGGTACGCCGGACGAAGTAAGAGCGTGCGAAAAATCGATTACGGGCGCATATCTGTCGGGAAGGGAGAAGATAGAATTACCAGCAGTGCGAAATGCAGGCAACGGCAAAAATATAGTTATACGCGGCGCGAGAAAGAACAATCTCAAAGGGATAGACGTAACACTTCCTCTGGGTAAGTTCGTCGCGATTACCGGCGTTTCGGGCAGCGGAAAGAGCAGCCTGATAAACGAAATTCTTTACCCCGTGTTGGCAAGCAGGCTTAACGGAGCGAGAGAAACCTTCTCTGACTGCGACGGAATAGACGGCATAGAAAACCTGGACAAGGTGATACAGATAGACCAGAGTCCTATAGGAAGGACCCCCCGTTCAAACCCCGCGACTTATACCGGAGTGTTTACAAACATCAGAGAGCTTTTTGCAAAGACTCCCGAGGCTCAGGCGAGAGGATACAAGTCAGGCAGATTCAGCTTTAACGTAAGCGGCGGAAGGTGCGAGAACTGTCAGGGCGACGGTATCATAAAGATAGAAATGCACTTCCTTTCAGACGTATACGTCCCCTGCGAAGTGTGCGGAGGAAAGAGGTACAACCGCGAAACGCTGCAAGTCAAATACAAGGGCAAGAGCATATACGACGTGCTTGAAATGACAGTGGGCGAGGCGTGCGAGTTTTTCAGAAACATACCGCAGATTTACAACAAGATAAAGACTCTGGACGACGTCGGATTGTCCTATATAAAACTCGGACAGCCGGCGACGACTTTGTCGGGCGGCGAGGCGCAGAGAGTAAAGCTGGCGACCGAACTTTCAAAACGCAGTACGGGCAAAACCATTTATATACTGGACGAACCTACGACGGGACTTCACAGCGCGGACGTAAAAAAACTTATTTCTATTCTCAAGAGATTTGTGGAAAGCGGAAATACCGTTGTCGTGATAGAGCATAACCTTGACGTAATAAAGGTTGCGGACCACATAATAGACCTGGGGCCGGAGGGCGGCGATGCAGGCGGTACGGTGATTGCGCAAGGTACGCCCGAAAAGGTTGCGGAGAGTCCCGTCAGCTATACAGGGCAGTATCTCAGACCAAAACTCGGCATGCCCGAAAGGAAATAACGCACGGGGCTTTGCATACGATATTATCGTGAAAAGAAGTCAGTCTTGCAGCAGCTTAAGCAGACGTTTTTTTAAACCGGGAATCGAGAATACAAGTTTGCTTGGCGTGTCCTTATAAAACAAGTAAAAACAAGCCGTCCGAGGCAGACCGCTTGAAAAAATATGTTTTATTATACCGCACGGAAGAGTCCGTGCGGTTTTTGTTTTATATAAGAATAATGTCCTTTGAAAAGGTCGTATATGACTTTAAAGCACGTTTTTCCATTTGTATGCGAGAAGGTTTTTAGAGTTTTCCGCCATTGCTATTATTACTTCGCAGCGGGTTATCGAATCGTCGTACATCTCTGCAATCTGTGAACCTTTGAGTTCTCCTATTTCTTTGGCAATATCTTTTATATCCGTATTAGGGCAGGCAAATTCAAGCAGGTCGCGTTCTTTTTTCCAGTCGCGTTCGACGTGCTCGGTTTTTTCATAAGCTTTCTCGTAATCTCCGACAAGAAGAAGTTGCTGAACCTCTCTGCAGTCGTCGCACAGGTCGTCAAACGAATTTCTTATAAAGACCTGTTCGCAGATTCCGAGGCTGACAATAACTATAAAAAGGAATATACACAGGACTATCTTATACATCTTTGAACTCCTTTACGCTGCCCGTTTCGCATGCAGACTTTATAGGCTGAAGATAATAATCTCCGCTGCTTTCCGCAGTCAGAAGAAGAACGTCTTTTGCCTTAAGACCGCGATTCTGTAAAAACCGTGTTATCGCACTTTCGTCAATATCCGCTTTTTTTGCATTTTCGCTCATGGTTTTTCCTTCGCAAATCAGAGTATATGGAAGTTGAGTTCTCTGCGAGCCGTTTTGTGATTTAGGAACGATAGAAATGTCGCCGTTTGTTTCCGCGATGGCATACTGAACTTCGGCAGGAGAAAAGCAACCGCCTCCGCGGAGTGCCTCCATGAGGTCGCTGATAGTCATGTCGAGGCTTGAAATAGCTTTGTAATCGATGCCTTGAGGGGAAATTACGATGACGGGTTTGCCGTTTACGAGTTTTCTTATTCTGAGTGAGTGTTTTACCGCTTTTGTAAATATGAATTCAATTATAAAAAGAGTGAATATTGGCACCAGTCCGTAAAGTACCGGGACCTGTGTATCGGACATAGGTATGCAAGCGAGTTCTGCAACTATAAGAGTGATGGCAAACTCAAACGGCTGAAGTTCGCCCAGCTGTTTTTTTCCCATCAGCCGCATCGCGATGAGCAGAAACACGTATATAATTATTGCGCGCGTAAATACCGTAAGCATGATTGTAGTATACGCAAGAGGTCAGAAATAATGCTATACGCGATTAAAGTCATAAGTTCAATCGGGTTGCACAATCCGGAACGGGTGAGATAGAACTGTGTATGCCAATGCTTATGAAAAGACGTTATTTTCACAAACAAGATGAAAAGAGATGACATTGTCGTCCATAAGTGATATAATGCAATCAGCAGAGTAAACACAATGCGTTAAGTGTTGAAGGATGGGATGTCGCCTTCAAACGAAAAGCGAAATGCTTGCGGTGTTGTGTTGCGTCCGCTGTAAAATGTTATTTTTATAAAATTTTATTGCAACGGCTCTGCTGTATCACTATTTTAAGGAGGACTGCACTTATGCGTAGCAGGACACAGAAAATAGCTGATATGGCAATTTTTATCGCCCTCGGAGTGGTGTTAAATCTTTGTTCATTTCAGTCGTTTGGCACATATCTGGGCAGAATAAGCCTGGTGTATCTCTTTTGTTATCTTTCCGGTTACATACTGGGACCGTGGCAGGGATTTGTCGTCGCTTATGTTGCTGACCTTATTCCCGGTATATTTTTTCCGACGGGTCCGTATTCGGTAATGATTTCGGTAAGCAACGCAACTATGGCTTTGATAGCGGGATGTTACGGCAGATATACCAACTGGAGAGTTATTTATAAACTGATTGCAACAGTAATCACGACGTTTTTGGTATGTACGCTGACTCTTACGGTAATAGGAGAGGTAAACAGCGTATTGATTATTCCCGTAGGAGAGTATGAGGCGGCGAGCCTTTACAGCATGTATCCGTACACTCTTGCAAAGGTAATAATCGGTGAGGGCTTGGGCGTAAAAGAACCTTATTTTCAGATGCTGCTTGCAAAAGCAATACAGCAGCCGTTGTGGATAGTACTCAATTCTGTTGTAACTTTCTTGATATATTCAAGACTTCAGCCTATTCTCAGGAGGGGAGGTTATATCTCGCAGGAGGAGAAGAAAAATATGTACGGCAACTCGCCTTCCCGTTATGACGGAGTGGTTATCGCAGGTATGCCTGCCGCAGGAAATCAGCCTTCAAAGCAGGACGGCGTGGTTATAGGTAAAAACTGAAAAAACAATCCTTAGAATAAAAGTCAGTTCTGTTTCACAGAACAAGGATTATGAAGTATGTCGATAAAAACAAAATCCCCGCGATGTCGGGGATTTTTTATACGGTTTTGCGCCGGTTCTCAGGTTATATGCAAAGTTCATGCAGTGTATTATAATTCATACGATGCGATTACGGCTTTTGTCTTGCTTTAAGAGTGCGATATCATTTCTGTTTACAGTGCCGCTGACAAAGAGATAAACACTATAAAAAACGCCGATTGCCGCGACCACCGTAAATACTGCAAGCGCGTTGCCGGCGCAGTCGGCAATAAGCGAAGACAATGGCGACAGCGACAATGCCGCAACAGCGCAGAAGGCATAGGCAAACAATGAATAAGCAAGAGGTTTTTTGTTCAGTCTGACGTGTTTCGAAAGCTGATACAGATTGATTGCGAGAGTAACGCAATGAGAGAGTGTCATTGCGGCAAAATATGCGTAAATACCTATAATCCATACGGTTGAAAAGAGCGTTGCGAGAAGTACGGCGAGTCCTGCCGCATGGCTGATAAATGTGGTATTTTCTTTGCCGAGAGAATTAAGCGCGGATACGCAAAGTCCGTTTGCAGCCATCGGCAGCATGGCAATTGCGGCAACGGACAAATATTTGCCAGCGGTTTCGTCGTCGTACAGAAGTCCTCCCAATGCTGTTCCACAAGAGGCGAATACCGCAAAAAAGAATCCGCTTACTATGCAGGAAAATTTTATCGCAGAGGACAAAGCGTCGCCTATTTTATTGCGTTCGTTTCCTGCGTTGAGCGATGCGAATTCAGGTATAATGACGACGGCGAGAGAGCCTGTTATAGCTGCAGGAGCAAAAAGAAGAGGCATTACCATGCCGGTGGCTCTGCCCAGTTCTGCGGTTGCCTGACCCGAATTTATAGATAATGCTTTGCACAGCATAATAGGCAGAGATATTGAAACGAGCGTTGTCATAATACTACCGCTCAGTCTTGTCAGCGTCAGAGGAAGAGAGCTTTTTGCTATTGTCCTGAATCCTTCGGGGCGAGCCAGTCGCCCTCCGCATATAAAATACAGAACAATCAGCATAGCGACTACGATTACGTCGCTTGCCACCATAGCGTATGCATAAGCCTCCTGCATATTTATAAATGCGAGCGTGCCTGAAAGCAGGATGACTGAAAAAATGATTTTCGTAATTTCGTCGGTAAGTTCCGTTGCGGCATATACACCGTAATTTTTGTTTCCCCAAAACCAGCCTCTCAGGCAGGAATAAAGCGCGGCGGTGGCGAGAAGAGGCAACAGTATGTAAAATATCTGCACGCATCTTGAATCTGAAAAGAGCAAGGACGCGAGAGAGGGGAACGCGACGAACACCGCACAAGCCGTCAGGGCGAACGAGAGCGACATCGCGATAGCGGCAAAGAGAACAGCGTTGCTGTTTTTGCGGCGGCTAAGAGCGGCGTTTTCAGCTGTCAGACGTGAAAGCGTAACCGGTATACCGCTTGAGCCTACGCACGCAAGAGTAGCGATTACAGAAGTGGCAATCTGGTAAACGCCCAGGATTTCAGCACCGAGGGTGCGCGACAGATATATTTTGAATACGAAGGAAATAAGCCTCGTAAAAGTAGCGGCGGCAGTAACGAGCGCAAACGATTTTACTATTTTTTTCATACTATAATGATATTATTCATATACCGGTAATATTTTATATTGAAGAGAAAACAAGGAGAAAGTGAAATGAAAACGTTTTTATATACGGCGAAAGAAGACGACAGTCTTGCAAAAATTGCTGCAAAATTTCATACGTCTGAATCGGCGATAAAGTTAAGAAACGGTTTGACGGGCGAACCTTTCGAGGGTATGAAACTGATAATCGACGAGCAGAAGGCTTTCGGGTATACGGTAAGACCTTTCGATACTTTGGAAAGCATTGCCGTGAAGTTTCGCGTGTCCTACGAAAAGTTGAAGACACTCAACGGTGTCGGAGTTGTATTTGTCGGGCAGAGGATACTCGTGCCTGAAAACGACGGTTAGATATAAAATACGTCAATGTAAGTATAACGATATATCGATAATATGTTGAAAACAAAAAAGACGGGCGCGCTTTGCGTCCGTCTTTGCATTTCATATCAGGATATTATTTAGAATATTTATCCTTTTTGGATGAGGGCGAGCCGCCTTGTTTTTTGCCGCCCTTGACCAGCTTTTTGCTCTTCTTGGAGAACTTTCTGTAAAGGACAACGATTACTGCAAGGAGAAGAAGTGCGCCGATTACGCCGGTGGAAATCCACAGCCACAGATATTCGTTGGCAGGATTCTGTTCGGGGGTTTCGGTTTCTTCGGGTTCTTCTTCCGCGTCGGCATCTTCCTGAGTGAAGACGATGCGGTAGTTGTTTGCAATAAGTTCGTCTGCTATCAGGGATTCGTCGATGGTTTCTTCGGTTTCGCCTTCAACCGGCTTTCTTGCGATGAAATCTTCTTCGGAAATTTCTTCAACGGTGTAGTTGTCGAAGAAAACATATCCCTTGACGAAATTCTCTTCGTCTGCAAATCCGAGAGAGAGGGTAAGCTCTGCGGTCGGGGTAACGTCCTTTTCGGTCTTCACATAGAAGTTGTACTGAGTCCATGCTCCGATTGTTTCAGTGCCGTCTTCTGCATAGGTTGAAGTGTTTACGGTACGTTTCACGTCATTGTCTTCGGTGCGTGTAAGCTTGCCGAAGGTGTAGCTCAGATTGTTAAGCTTGAGAGAAACGGTGGCGGTGCTATCTTTGCCGAGTCCGTAAGTGAGTACCCATACGCTGATTCTGTAGTATTTCTCGCCCTTGAGAGTTACAGAAGAGGAGGTGTACTTGTAAGCGTTGGCGGTCTTATTGTAAATCACGAGGACGTTGTCGCCTACATAGTTGGCATCGGTATTGTTGTAGACAGCGTTGACTATAGCTGCGTCGGCAGCGTCGTCCGGGTCGAGGTCAAGCAGGGACCAGTCGCCTTCTTTGCGGTTGAATACGCCTGCGGTAAGGTCGTTGCTGTCTGTGCTTGCGTTGTCGTCAATCTTTGCACCGGTCCAGTTGGAAGGTGTGGATGCAGCGTTTTCGGAAGGCGTATAGCTGTCGAAAGAATCTGTATTGAAAGACCTTTCGAATACTGTTTTGTTCAACGTACCCGCGGTGGTTGCAGACGCGATAAGCGCGTCGTAAGCGGTCTGAGATACCGTCGTATATGTCGCCATCGTGAAGTAGGCTGTTTTGATTTCACCTGCCTGAGCGTCTTCGCTACCTATATAAAGTCCCAAGGTCGCGCTTACAGAAGTTGCGCTGGTCTTTACAAGGAAGGTGTACTGTTGCCAGTCTGTACCCATTTCGGCAGCTCTTATCGGAGTTACTGAATAGTTCGCGCTCTTGGTCGTGGTGTCGAGAGATACGGTGATAACTGCGCCGGATTCCATCTTAGCCCATACCGAAACGAGATAGTATGAATCGGATGAAAGCGAAATGGTATTGGACTTGTAACCGAAATATGCAGCACTGCCGCTGACAGCGAGAACATCTGGGTAATCGGTTGCGTTTATGCCTGCCATATTCATTGAGCTGTAGAAAGTAGCGGGGTCGACAGAAAGTCCTGCCGCAGTCTTCTGAGCCTCGTTGTTGATATCGAGTACGCCGGCTTTTACAGCACCGTCTTTAAGAGCGTCTGAATTGCTTGCCGTCCAGTTTTTAGGAACGCCCAGCGCACCTTCGAGGATGCCGTTTTCATTGTAAACTTCGTCGCCGTAAAGTTCCTGAGTGGACTTGACGTCTGTCAGTTTGAAATAACCGTTCGAGGAAACTTCCGCGCTGCCGGATGTCGATGCGAAGGAGTATGTCTTGACAACGGTAGAAGTTGTTGCAGAAGAGTAGTCGGATGCGGTAGCCTTTTCAACGGTAACGGTGGATATGAACGCGTAACCCTTTGCGTGTGTCGAAGAGTCGTTTGCCGTTCCGCTGCCGAGGCTTATGTCAAATCCGATTTCGGCAGATTCGGTACCTGTCTGTACGAAGAATCTGATTTCGGTATAATCTTCATTGTTCGCGCTCTTATAATCCGCAAGATTCTCGGTGTTCATAGAAGAGAAGGTTGCGAGTGTGGTCTTGGAGTCTTCGTAATCTTTCTCGTCATCGTAACTTACGAGAGAAACGTTGATGCCTGTAGAGCTGTCGATATCCTTTGTCTTAATCCACATAGAGAAGATGTAGTAAGAGTTGGGATTAACGGTGTAAGAGCCGTTGCTTACAGAGCCGTCTGCCTTTTCGAAAACGTTGGAAACCTTATAAACAGAAGGCAGATAGTTGTTGATTACCAGTACCGAAGTTGCGAGAGAAGTGGGGGTTTTGGGGTTGTCTATTGAAGAATAGCTGCCGTTTTCCCAGTTAGCGGTATCGACAACACCGTAAGAACTTCTGCCGCTGATTGCGTCTTCGCCGTTATCTTCTCCGAAGTTTGCGAGATTGATGAGAGAATCTTCACTGAGCGTGCTTGCAAAGCTGTGTTTGAATACGGTTTCGCCTTCAACAGCGTTTGCATAATCTTCCGCGGTTACGGAAGTAAGGCTCATATCGTCGACGAAGAAGATACCCTGAACGTGAGTAGAGGTGTCGTCAGAGCCGCCTTCGCCAAGCCAGAATTCAAGATAAACGTCCTGATAACGGAACTGGTTGGACTGAACGTATATGTCAATCTGTTTCCACTCGCCCGCGGTATTGAGGTTTTCGATTTCGTAATAGACGGTAGAGTCGGTCGTGCCGTCCGTAAGTTTAACTGACATACCCTTGCTCGCGTCGGAGATAACCGTTCTTACCCAAATTGAGAGCTTATAGAACTGTTCTCCGCCAATAAAACGGGTAGCGACGGTAGACCTGATACCGTATGCGGTAGCTTTCTTGTTCTGCTGATAATAAATCCTTCCCGCAGAGCCGTCGTGAGTTGAAATCTGAACGGTTTCGTTGTTCGCGCTGTTGACTACGGTAGCGGTTTCCGCGGTTTTGAGGATACCTTTGGTGATGTAGTCGGATGCAGAGGGAGCGTCGTCGCCGTTGCCCGTACCTTTGACAGCGGTGTACTTGCTGGGAGTATACGGTGAAGAGGTTGACGTCGTGTAGTCAAAATCAGCGTCAGAAAGTTTCATCGTGTATTTCGCAACGCTGTCGCTTTCTTTAACGTTATTGTAATCTGTCTGAGTCCATGCGGTCTGACCCTCTTCGACGTCGGTAAGGTTGGTGAGAGTTACGCTGTCGAAGAACGCCCAGCCCTTAGTCATGGAGTTTTCCATTTTAGAACCGTTGCCCAGAGAAAGGACGACGGTGATTGTCTGAGAAGAGATGTCGCTCGTTTCGATATAGGTAACGTATTCCTTCCACTCCCCTTCGGTATCGATTGCCTCAAAAGCAGCATAAGCCGCGCCGTTTACATAAATGTATGCGCCGCTTTTGCCTTCGTTGTAATCGCTGACGGATTTGTCAATGCCGATTGTCTTGACCCATACGGAGAGTTTGTAGTAAGAGGACTTGTCCAGCGTAACGCTTGCCGAGGTATATTTGTGGACGGTAGAAACCTTATTGTATATCATAAGGATATTGTCGTCTTCGCCTATCTTGCCGGGGTTAGCTGCGCCGCCGTAAGTCTTGCTGTTGCTGCGGTAAGTCTTATCTTCGGTACTGATTATACCGAAGATAAGATTGTCGCTGCCGCTGGGAGTCTTATAGCTTTCGCTACTGCTGGTTGAGCCGGCAGCTCCCGTCCAGTTTGACGGGATAAGAGGATAGCTTGTGCCGCTCGAGCCGCTGAAACTGCCGTTGGTGAAAAGCTCGGTAGTATTCTCTTCGCTTGTTTCGGGCGTAGTGTCGTCGTTACATGCGACAAACGACGCAACGAGGGCGATGCAGAGAACTATCGAAATCACTGTGAGCAAAAATTTCTTGTTCCTTTTCATTTAACCACCTTTGTCAGTTATTGATTTCCTTATTATTATAAACAGGCGCGCGCCTGTCCAACTCTAATAATTATATAGTACCGCTGCGATAAAATCAAATAAAAACGCCTATATTTATTATAAACTTTTAGCGCGAAAACAAAAGAGAAAGTTTTATTAAAAAAGAATTAAACCGCACGTCGTGCCGGATATGGAGCATCATAGGAACAATGCAAGCATGTCTTTGCGTAAGCTTTGAGCTGCTTTCACAACAGAAAATTTTAAAACACTCTTTTAAAGGAAACGCTGGGGCAGCATCTTATAAATTTTTGACATCAACGACTTCCACGCTTTTAAAACGCGGGAAATCAGCATTAAGCAGGCAAGGCATACGAGAAATACCGCAAAACCTTTTGAAAGCGCGTCCGCTGAAACTTTCTGAGCAAGTAAAGAAGACGCGGCGCAGGTAGCCGCGGCGGGCAAAGCAATCAGCAACGCCTTTTTCAGGTCGAGAAGTTTGTTTTTTGCATGTACTATACACGCAAAAATACTCATAGGAATAAAGGAGATAAGATTTATCGCGGCTGCCTGCTTTCCGTTTACGTCGAGAAAAACGGTAAGCAGAGGGATAAGCAGAGTGCCGCCTCCCAGTCCCATGCCGCCCATTATGCCGCCTGCAATTCCGGCGAGGATATAAAAAACCAATGAGTGCGTCATTTCAAAAGCATCCTTATTCCTGCAGCAAGCATAACGCCGTAGAATATAAATTCCAGCAGGGAAGACGATATTTTTTTGAGAATAACAGAGCCTGCAATACCGCCGATTATAACGGCACCGCATACATAATAGCCGAAATCGGGATTGAAATTGCCTCCTATGATATAAATAACCGCGCTAACGGCAGAAAGCGGCAGTATCGCCGCAACGGCTGTGGCGTGCGCTCTTTTGGGTTCCATACCCTGAATCAGCGTGTATGCAGGGACTGCAAGCATGCCGCCTCCTCCGCCGAACAGTCCGTTTGCGACACCGGTAAGCAATGCAGCAAAGACGGTTGCCGCAGTTGCGGTTTTTTTATGTGAGGCAAAAAACTCTTTTATCCTTTCCATAATCATAGGGTGTGCAATATACCTTTCCGTATACATGGCTTTAAATTGTCTATTGTATGCGCAGACGTACTTATGCGGATATGCAGATAAGCGCATATCGGTATATGAATACTGCACGTACGTTCAGATGAAAATATGAATATACGCTTATGCGTTTTGTGTATAAAGTGCAGAGAAGAATATCCGGCTTGTGCATAAAAGTCTTAGACAAAGAATATCGTGTAATGAAAAGCAAAACGGGGGATGTCATGAAACCTGAATACTGTCAAAGGGCGATAGACGAGGCAGAGTATATTATAAGCCGCAACGCTACTGTAAGAGAGTGTGCGGCGGTTTTCGGTGTGGGCAAAAGCACGGTTCACACAGACGTAACTAAAAAGCTGAAATATCTTGACAAAGAACTTTTTGAAGGGGTTTCCGAAGTCCTCAAAGTCAATTTGTCAGAAAGACACCTGAGGGGCGGCATAAGCACAAAAAAGCTTTACGAAGAAAAGAAAACCCGTGTTAATCAACACGGGCAGCAATTTTAATACGGTATGTTTTCAGCTTTTCGTATGAGCGTCTTTGTCGTTTTCAGGGCATGAGCGGCATTTATCCCACAGATTGTTTCTTGCGGGATTGAACAGGGCAGAAAGCATGAGTTTTTTGCTGCCGTCAAAACGGGTGTCGAGTTCTTCGACAAGGTTTTTCATGTCTTCTCTGCGTGTATGTTTGTCTTCGGGACAAGGATTGTGAACTATAGGCAGGTCGTATCTTCTGCAAAGACCTGCAAGATATTTTTCTTCTGCATATATAAAAGGACGTATCAGAGTTATACCCGTTCTGTCCATATAGCTTACCGGCATGAAGGTGGACAATCTGCCTTCGTGAAGAAGACTTAAAAAGAAGGTGTCCAGGATGTCGTCGGCATGGTGCGCAAGAGCGAGTTTGTTGCATCCGTTTGCAATAGCTGCTGAATTGAGCGCGCCTCTTCGCATTTTAGAGCAAAGACTGCAGGGGGATTTTTCCTTGCGTTCGTCGAAGATAATCTGAGCTATCTGTGTATGCTCTATTACGAGAGGTACGTTTACGCTTTCGCAGTAATCGCGCAGCTTTTTCACTTCGGTTTCATTTGTGTCTGCAAAACCGAGGTCTATGTTTATTGCGACGAGGTCAAATTTTTCGGGCGCGAATTTTTTGTAAGCAGCCAGTATCGCAAGCAGGGCGGTGCTGTCTTTTCCTCCGCTCACGCCTATTGCGATTCTGTCGCCGTCCTTTATCATATTGTAGTCGTTTAAAGCCTTTCTCGTAAGGCTGAGTAATTTTTGCATACAACTATATTAGTATAAAAACGCTGCGATTGCAACAAAAAATAATTTTGAAGACATATCGTTGACTTAAATTTGTGAGTTTTATATAATTATACGGGTGAAATATGACAGACGCTATAATAACTTTTTTTGAAAACACTTTAAAAAACGACATCCTGACGATAATATTTATCGCCGCGGTGCCTATTATCGAATTGCGCGGCAGTATTCCCGTCGGGGTAGCGATGGGTATGCCTCTCTGGGAGGCATTTATATGGGCATGGGTCGGTTCTTCGCTCGTATGCCCGGTTCTGCTTTTGATACTTCGTCCCGTACTTGACTGGATGAAAAAGACAAAGTGGTTCCGTTCTCTCGCTCTCGCGGTTGAGGGAACTTTCCGTTCAAGGGCAGAAAAAGTGGTAAAAGAATCTGAGAGAAACGACCCGAAAAAAATGAAAAAGAAGATGCTGGGCGTTTACGCTTTCGTTGCGGTTCCTCTTCCTCTGACGGGAGTATGGACGGGCAGCGCGATAGCGGCGTTTCTCGACATGCCTTTCTGGAAGGCACTCGTAAGCGTTTTGCTGGGAAATCTGACTGCCGGTGCGATAGTAACCTTGCTTACTTATTTCTTCAAAGACTACGTCGACATAATTCTTACCGTATTTCTGATAATAGTGCTTGTCGTACTCGTTTTTTATATCGTCATGGTGGCAATCAAAATAGCAAAAAACAAGAAAGCCGAAAAAGAGGCGGCATTGACCGGTGATTCCGTTGCCGCTGATAAAAAGCATGATGAGGAAAATGTTGCAGACTGCGCGGATTGCGGAGTTGAAGACAAGGGATATTCAGAGAAAAAAGACGACGTTTCGCTCAATGCGCGTTTTGAAAAGGATTGCGACGAACCCCCGAAACTCGTGGCAAAAAACACTTCTGGAAAAAATGGCGGAGAGTCTGACGGGAAGTCTGATTAAACCGTTTGAAAAAGAATTTCAGGCATAAAGACAGCCTCTTAGCTGCTTTAAAAAATAATCGGCTTGATTGCCGGTGAAAAAAAACGGAGCGCGCTCCGTTTTTTTTGTGTTTAAATTTATTGTCTGCAAAATATGTCTTGTCTCTGAGATTCAGATAAAGCAATCGTCAATCCGCGTCCGTACGTTTGAATTGTTCAAAGCTCCGTTTGACAGGCGGTTGCAAACCTGAAATCAGATATTTCTGTCAGAGCATAGCAGGACTACCGCAAGCATACCGGCTCCGACGTGAGAACCTATTACTGAGCCGACGTCGAAAATCACCGTATTTTCCACACCGAGTTCTTCTTTGACCGCTTTTTCGAGGGCAACGGCGTCCTCGTATGCGTCCGCATGGCCTATGCCGACGAGTTTTTGCTGTTCAGGGGGCAGCATTTTCTTTTTTGCCAGTTCAATCACACCTCTCATGGCGCGTTTTTTTGAAATCGCCTTTGTTACGGGGATGAGTTTTCCTTCGGAGTTGATGTGAAGTATAGGTTTTATGTGCAGAGTTGCACCTATGAAAGCCTCGGCTTTTGTAACTCTGCCCGTACGGCAAAGATGGTTTATGTCCTCGATTGTAAAGAAACCGCACGACTGATTGCTGAGTTTTTCGACAAGGCTTACGCACTCGTCGTAAGTCGCACCGTTTTCGCGGGCGCGGAGGGCGTAATATGCAATCAGACCTTCGACGAAACACGCAGCTTTTGAGTCGACCACGGTAATTCTGCGGTCAGGGAATTCTTCTCTCAGTTCCTTTGCGGCGGCGCATATCTGGTCGAAAGTTCCGCTCAGCTGAGAAGAAAAACCCACGTGGATTATATCGAAACCTTTTTCAAGATAAGGGGTAAAAAATTCTTTTGCCGTATATGCCGTCACCATTGCGGTCGTAGGCAAATCTTCTTTGGTTTTAGCATTTCGGCATGCGTCGTAAAATTCTTTAGGCGTAAGCTTTCTGGCATCGCCGTCATAATCTTCGCCGCATACGCTGTACGACATCGGTATGATTGCAAAATCCTTTTCCTTGATAGAAACAGGGTAGTCGCTTGTTGCCTCGGTCGTAATCAAATAGCTACTCATAACACATTTCCTTGTTGTTTTTTTTACATTTATCAAAAATACGTACAGTTTCGTACGGATAATATCATAATACATTAGCAGGTTAAATATGTCAACGAAAAAAATTGTCGTACGATTGCCGTCTGTCGTGGTTGTGTTTTGCGATAAATATATTATTACGTTACAAAACGGCATATTTTGGCTAAAAGCAGTATTTTTGAACCTGAATTATGGATAATATTAAAATAAGTTGTACAAATTGTGCATAATTTGAAAGGAATTTTACTTGATTTTTACACGCAACTAATATAAACTATATATTGACCCGAAAAAACGAAAAACAAAAAAGGGCAGTTATTATAAGGAGAAGAATATGAAAAAGTTCATTATCGCAATCGTTTCCGTTCTCGTGATTTCGCTTGTTTGTGCATCTTTCGTAGGTTGCAAGGACCCCAACGTAAACACGAGCGGTATTGAAGGATTCGGTTCTACAAAGCCGACGGCAGAACCTGCTACCGCAATAAACGGAGATATGTCCGCTATCGAAATGCTGATGGCAGGCGTTGACAACTACTATGCGGCAGATTATGTTGCATCCAACAGCGTAGGCGCGCTTGTTACCGAGGTTCTCGGACTCAAGTTTACTCAGTTCGTTAAATCTCAGGGTATCAGACAGGGCAGCGCGAACGGCGACTACAAGCAGTTCAGCAACAACCTTTCCGGAAGTATCGGTACTTCTTTGATGACCGTTTACATTTGGGAAGAAACCGCTTACGACAAGACCAACGGTGCAGAAACCATCTATTTCCGCAACGGTCTGAAGAAGGACCTCGGCGTTGTCGATTACGGTGACGGCACTTACGATATGGCTTTCAAAGAGGGCAAGACCTTCCAGCCTGTTGAAAAGTTCACCGACGTTTCCGCTTATCAGTCTTCCAAGGCTGCTAACCCCACCAAAATCTGGATGTACGATATTGACGAAACGACTTATATCGTTGACCAGAGCGTAGAGCCTGTAGACAACAAGGACGGCACTTACACCTTCACCATCGTTGCAGACCCCAAGCTCTCCACCGTTGAATATACAGAGCAGATGATGTACATGCTCGGTTCAAGCGGCGTTTCTCCCGACGGTTTCGAATTCAAAGAAATCAAGCTTGAAATCACCATCTGGGAAAACGGCTACTTCAAGAGCCTCAAGCTTACGGAGTCCTACTACATGCAGGTTGCGGGATTCATCGATACCACGATAACCCTCAACAGCACCAGACAGTTCTCTTATGTCGACAGTGAAAAAGGTTTCACTCCCACTGACCTCGCACAGAAGATGTTCACTGACTGAGCCAATATTTGAACGAAATGCGCCGCCCGGAGAAATTCGGGCGGTATTTTTTATGCTTGTTTCGATTGCGCGTCGGGAAGACGTGCAAGTTTTTGCCGGGCAGGGTATATCCGCATATAAAAACGGGAACAGAGTCGTTATGCGTTCCGGAGAATATATGCCTTACAACTCAGAACGCACAAAGAAATAATACTGACAAATGAGATATGTGCGAGAAGTTCTGCTCTCTGTTTTACACGTTTAAAAAAGCTGAGATGCAAAGTCGCGTTTGTCAATTGACCGCGTATTTCTGTAGGATATTTTTTTAAATATTTGTTTTAATCATGCGCGTTTTTGCGTGAGCGCGCGCCTAATTTCAGATTTTGCTTGATTAAGTGCATAAAAGATTATATAATAATATAGGATGCAGTATTGGCAGAGGTTTATGATGGAAAGAACGCATAAATTTTCAAAAACTTTTTTCTGGACAGTCAATGCGATTGCCTTTGCGTTTTTTATTGCTCTTATGGTCGTTGCGACAAAGTTTGACCTGCAGATAAATCACGCTTTGTCTGACGGCGACAGCTTTTTTGCAGACTTGTTTTCTCTGATAGGAGAGTATCCCGCTTATTTTGCAGTTCCCGTCGGCGGGGTTATCGTGTTTTTCAACGCGCCGCTGTTTAAAGAAAAATATCAGCGTTTTCTCATACGTTTCGTAGGTGCGCTTGCGGTATTCGGCGGCTGGTTTTTCTTTTTATATGCGGGGACTAAACTGACAGAACCTCCGCATCTCTTAGGATTATCGCTTGTCGGATGCGTCGGATTGGGCGCATTGACTCTTTGGGTAGGTTCGTTTGTCGAAACAAAAAAGATGAACAGACTTTTTAAATACGGCGTTTTTCTCATCGTATTCACGCTGGTAACTCTTGCGGTTATTCAGATAAGCAAAAACGTATTTTGCAGGATGAGATACCGCGATATGCTAAAAGAGGGCAATTTTGACGGATTTACACCGTGGTACAAAATCAACATAGGGAGAGAAAATCCAAATCCTGACTATCATTATTCGTCTTTTCCGTCCGGGCATACGTCCAGTGCCGCGCACGTTTTCGTGCTTTGCGTACTTTGCGATATTTTGCCTAAATGGAATAAAAAATCAGTCAGGGCGGCTCTCAATGTCGGATGTTTAATTTTTACGGTTGTGGTTGCAGTATCACGCATTGTGGACGATGCGCATTTCCTGTCAGACGTTCTTGCAGGAGGGTACGCAACGTATCTTATTTTTGTTTTGTGCAGATACCTTTTCTTCGGTAAGGGTAAATATAATTTCCGTATAGCGGAAAATACAGTCGGGGGAGTGGAAAATCTTGGATAAGAGAAAATTGTATATATGGTCCTCTTTTGTTGTGGCGGCTATTCTTGTATTTTTTGCGGTAGGCTCGCTTTTTGACCTGAAAGTGTCTGAAATACTTTATTTCAGGAATAACGCTTTCGGAAAAATATACGAGGCGATTGGCAAAATGCCCGCATTTATAATCGCTGTTTTTGCCTGTTTTGCGCTCGGCGAAGAGGCTCACGTTAAGCAGCACAATCAGATAAAGAGATTTTTCTTTTATATATGCGGCTATTTTGCGGGAATATTTACGTTTATGGATTTCGGCGAGATGCTGCTGTCGTCAAAGCTGTATGCGGCGATACTGGGAGCGGTACTTTCGCTGCCTCTTTCCGGCATAGCGTATATTGCTTTGAGAAACGTAGGCGAAGACAAATTGTCTGCGCTTAAAAAGTGGGCGCTTGTCGCACTTTTTTCTGTCGCTGTAATAGGCGTTGCGGTTTTCCTTCTCAAGACAATCTGGGGAAGGGCGCGTTATGTCGATATTCAGACAAGCGACGCGCAGTATACCCCTTGGTATAAAATCGTGAGAACGGGTGGAGATTCTTTTCCGTCGGGGCATGCTGCTTTCGGAGGAACGCTTTTTCTTCTGCTGCCGCTTTGTGCGATTTTCGATAAGCTGAAAGGGAAAGAAAAGATTGTGTATGCAGTCGCGCTCGTGTTTGCCGCTATTGTCATGTTTGCCCGCATTACGGACGGACATCACTATCTCAGCGATGTATCTGTCGGATTCGGGATTGCTTTTGTCGTGCAGACAGCGGTAATGATTGCTGCATACGGCAAAGCGTTTGACAGGCAGACTTTTGATACAAGCAATAAACTGGAAAGGTTACTCGATGCAGTATTTTGATAAATCGATGTATCGGCATTTTGCGGATAATACCGCGCATCTGCCCGATACCAACAAGTGCATATCGTATTACGGCAAAACGCTGTCGAAAAAAAAGTTTTTTGCTCATTGCGACCTGATTGCGGACTATCTTCGCTCCTTAGGCATAGGCAAGGGAAAAAACGTCGTTTTGTGTTTGCCTAATATTCCGGACGCTATAGTCGCATTTTATGCGATAAACAAGACGGGTGCGGTTGTAAATGCCGTACATCCTCTCGTTACCGGACAGGCACTGAAAAACTTTATCAGAGATATGGATGCAGCTGCAGCAGTATTGTTTGAGGAGTTTTATCCTGAATATACTGACAGCCTTAAGGAAGTCGGTATACCTTTGATAATAGCAAGTGCGTCTGATTACCTGCCGCCGTTGTACAGACCGTTTTACAGGCTTGCGACGAGAAAGGCTGCAAAGAGCGTTCCGTACGGAAGAAATGTCGTCAGATACCGCGACCTGATAAACGGCAAAGTTAAGTTTGACGCAGCAAAAGACGGTTATCCCGAAATCAAAGGTGCGGATATTGCCGTATATATGCACAGCGGAGGGACGACGGGTGCGTCAAAGACGGTCATGCTTGACAATTCCGCTTTCAACTGTTTAGCGGACAATGCGCTTGCGTTGATAGGAGGAAAGCCTGTCGATGACCGCGACGGTATGCTGATGGTCTTGCCGATATTCCACACTTTCGGATTGGGGATATGCATGCATACTACGATATGCGCCGGCGGACAGGTCGTGCTTATGCCAAAGTTTGACCCTGAACGAGCGTGCAGACTGTTGAAAAGCACTTCGGCGACCTTTATTTCCGGTGTCCCCAACATGTTCGCAAAAATGATTGACAGCGGGCTGTTCAAAGGCAAATATGTAAAGCGGCTAAAGCATTGCTACTGCGGTGGGGACAAGCTCAGCAGCAGCGTCAAGGAGAGGTTTTACGAGGCGACTAAGGCGGCGGGAAATCCTATAAGACTAAATGAGGGTTACGGCCTGACGGAGGCTGGTATATGCTGTGTGAACACGCCTGAAAATTACCGAGAGGGTTCGATAGGAAAACCGTTGAAAAACACCCGTTTCGGAATATTCGACGACAATGACAATCCTTTGCCTTGCAATACCGTAGGCAATCTTTGCATAAGCGCAAACACTCTTATGACGGGATATTACGGCGACGAAGAGGCGACTAAAAACGCATTTTTTGAAAGCGGCGGCGCAAAGTGGGTACGCACGGGAGATATGGGCAGAATAGACGAAGACGGATTCGTATATTTTGTGGACCGCAAAAAGAGAGTGATTAAAATTTCGGGAAACAACGTGTTTCCTCAGGAGATAGAAAACGTCGTAAACAAGGTTGAAGGAGTGAAACGCAGTTGCGTTGTAGCGATGAAATACGACGGAAAGCCCGCAGCAAGGCTGATAATTCAACCTGTTGCCGGAGCTGATTTGAAAGAGCTTGAAAAGGCGGTAAAAGCAGAAATTGCCGCAAAGTTGCTCAAATACGCCATGCCCAAGGCAGTGGAATTCCGTGAGAGTCTGCCTTTGACCCAGATAGGCAAGGTCGACTACCGGAAACTGGAAGAAACAGGAGGAGAAAATGCATAGTTCGCAGCCGCTTATACTCGTATTCGACGTGGGTACTCAGAGTACGCGCGCACTCCTTTTCGATTTGAAGGGAAATCTTATAGAAAAGACTAAACGAGAGGAACCGCCGTACATCTCGAAAAACGACAACAGGGCAGAAAAAGACCCTGTTGAAAGCTGGAGAGGAATATGCGCCGCATCGCAGGAACTGAAGAGCAAGGTCGGAGAGAGATGGAACGACGTTGTCGGAGTATGCGCAACGAGTATAAGAAATTCGCTTGTTTTTCTTGACAAAGACTGCAAGCCTACGCGCAACGCGATACTTTGGATGGATAAGCGAGAGGTAAAATGTCCTGACCCGATGCCGCTGTTCAACAGATTTCTTTACGAGATAGTCGGTATGGGGGAAACGGCGAGAGTGTCGAGAAAGACGTGCTACATAAACTGGGTGAGAGTGAATCAGCCCGATGTATGGGAGCGTACCGCAAAGGTGGTAATGCCCACCGCATGGTATAATTACAGGTTTACAGGCGTGCTTGCAGACAGCAGAGCAGGACAGGCTGCTAAATTCCCTTACGATTACAAAAAGCGCGACTGGATGAGCAAATTTGCACTCAATTACCCCGTCTTCGGCTGTCCCGTAGAAAAGATGTGCAAACTTGTGGACCCGGGGCAGATAATCGGATACATAACAAAGAAGTGCAGCGAAGAAACGGGTATAAAAGAAGGGCTGCCGTTTATTGCCACAGGTGCGGACAAGGCTTGCGAAACGGTGGGAAACGGCTGTCTTTCGCACGAGGTCGCATCGGTAAGCCTGGGTACGGCGGCGTCGGTAGAAATAACGACTGATAAGTATGTAGAACCCGAAACCTTTATGCCTGCGTATACCGCTGTCGCAAACGGCAAATACAATCCTGAGATACAGATTTTCAGAGGTTACTGGATGGTGTCCTGGTTCAGGGACCAGTTTGCGCTCAATGAGAAACTGGAGGCGGAAAAACTTGGAGTTCAGGCAGAAAAGCTGCTTGACGAAAAGTTGCAGCAAATTCCCGTAGGCAGCAACGGACTGGTAATTCAGCCGTACTGGGGACCCGGACTCAAGACTCCCCAGGCAAAGGGAATTATGATAGGATTTTCGGATATGCATACGCGTCTTCACGTCTATAGGGCAATAATCGAAGGACTGGGATACGCGTTGTTTGACGGACTGGAGAATCTGCAAAGACGTTCACGCAACAAAATCACCCGCATTGCCGTGGCAGGAGGCGGCTCTCAAAGCGATATAATATGTCAGATTACCGCAGATATTATGGGCAGAGAAGTCTACCGCGTACAGACGTACGAAACGAGCGGACTGGGCTGTTCCGTAGTAGGATTTACCGCACTCGGATACTATAAAACGATAGAAGATGCTGTTTCTCAGATGGTAAGAGTAACGGATACTTTTACTCCCATAAAAGAAAATCACGTCAAATATATGCAGTATTACAACCGCGTGTATAAAAAGATTTACGACAGGAATCTTCCAATTTACAACGAACTTTACAAGATGATGGAAAATGACAGACTCTGAATAAACAAGCAGACTCTGAACAAGTAATAAATCTGCCTGAAAAACTTAAATTATTAGAATTGCATAAAAAAAAAGATAACCCGAAACCGGTTATCTTTTTTATTGAGGTGTTGTATTATAAAGGGAATAATTCTTGAGTTATTCCGCCTTTTGCTCAGAGCCTTCTTCAATCGCTTTTTTATAAGCGGCGAGAACTTCTCGGTTTATATTATCTCTCGTTTCGGTATTAAGCGGATGAGCAATGTCCTTGTATTCTCCGTCCGGAGTTTTACGACTGGGCATAGCGATAAAAAGACCCAGTTTGCCGTCGATAATCTTAATGTCGTGCAGGACGAAACACTCGTCAAACACTACTGATGCAACAGCTTTGAGTCTGTCATTTTCTTTGGCAACCAGTCTTATTTTGATGTCGGTTATTTTCATGAAAAATTCCTCTGAAATTTTATGTTAATATCAATATATCATAAAAGTCTTTAAAAAACAATACTTTTAATTAAAAAAAACTTAACGATTTTTTTAATTTTAATTTAAGGCGTTGAGTATGATTTTTGTTGTCGTTTTACTCTGAAGGAGCTGAGTCGTAAATATATTATTGTAAAAATCCGTGAAAAAATTGCGACTTCAGGACAGTTTTTTCAAAGAGAGCATATAATGTTGTATGCTTAAACTGACCGATTTTAAAAGTGTGCATTTCATAGGAGTATGCGGTGTGAGTATGAAAACGCTTGCATTGCTTTGCGCGCGTGAAGGACTCAAAGTCAGCGGTTCTGACAGGGCTGAATCCGACGTAATCGAAACGCTGTGTAAAAACGGCGTTTACGCATACGCAGGCAGCAACGCAAGCGTGGCTGAAAAAGCAGAACTCGTAGTATATACCGCATGTATTCCGGATGATGACCCGGAACTCGTCAGAGCGAGAGCGTGTCGCAGAACGGTTATGGAAAGAAAAGCGTTTCTCGTACTTGTTCAGAACATGTGCGATAAGACCGTCGCAGTTGCAGGTACTCACGGGAAGACGACCGCTACAGCAATGCTTTCTGCGATAATGCAAGCTCAGGGCGTAAACTTCATAGGGCATATCGGCGGGGATTATCCCGGCGGGGAGATAAGTCTTGTGGACAGCGGCAGAGAAGTTTTTCTGACAGAGGCTTGCGAGTATAAGAGAAGTTTTCTTTCGCTTTCACCCGACGTTGCAATTGTACTCAACGTTCAGTTTGACCATCCCGATTGTTACAAGGATATAAACAAGCTTAAAGACGCTTTCGGCAGGTTTACGCAAAACGTAAAAAAAGGTGGATTGCTTGTAGTCGATTACAATCTGAAAGACGACTTCTGTCCTGAGGGAGTCAGAAAGGTTACCTTTGGGTTCAACCCAGCGTGCGATTATCGCGCTGACGACATCAAATACGACGGTGGCAGATACACTTTTTCTCTTTACAGATTCGGAGAATATGTTGCAAGATACTTTTTGCACGTTTACGGAAAACACAATATACTCAATGCCTTAGCTGCCATAGCAGCGGCAGAAGGTATAGGGCTGGACGCCGTTTATGCGGGAGAATCACTGAAAAATTTTGCAGGCATAAGCCGACGTTTTGAGTGTAAAGGGATGCTCAAAGGCGGCGCGAGAGTGATTGTGGATTATGCGCATCATCCTGACGAGATAGCAGCGGCGATAGACACCGCGAGGGTGATGACCAGAGGTGAGATAAGCGTGTTTTTTGAGCCGCATACGTTCAGTCGTACTAAGTCGCTTATAGACAGGTTCGCAGACTGTTTTTACTGGGCGGACGAGGTGATTATCCTGCCCACGTACGCGGCAAGAGAAAAAAATATTGAAGGAGGAACGGCTTACGATTTGTATCAGAGGCTGAAAAAGAAAAAGACGGCGTGCCTTTATATGGACGGGTACGATGCCGCTGCGGATTATATAAAAACAAAACTTGACAAAAGCGGGATAATTCTTCTTCTCGGAGCAGGAACGGTAGACAGAATATCAGATATGCTGTTCAAACGATAATCTACACGGGCTGGAAAAAATTGATATATAATCTGTTTGTGAAAACAATTTGCGAGAAATAAAAAAACCTCTGTGAAAAGAGGTTTTTGATTTTCTGTACAGACATAATCGATTGGGTAAAAAGCCGGCAATAATAAAACCTTTACCGTATCAATTATATCAGCATTTCACGATGGTTTTCAATGCGTGAGGCGCGTCTTTTGCAAGACTTGCAAACACATCTGCCGCCTCTGAAATGTCGACGATTCTTTCGACGAGTTTATCCACCTTGACGACTTCTGTAGCAATCATGTTTATTCCCGTTTCGATTTCGCCGTCGCCGTTGTTAAGACCGAAGATTTCAAGACCCTTTGTGAACACGAGAGCGAGGTCCGCAGACAGTTCTTCAGTCTTCTTGTCCAGTCCCGCGAGGCACAGCTTTCCTCCGTCCCTCATACAGGAGAGAAGTCCTTCTGCGTTAGGGTAAGAATCCAGGTCCAGCACCATATAGTCGCACATTTTTCCTGAAGTTATTTCTTTTACCTTCTGGAAGACGTTTTCTTCGCCGGGATTGACCGTATAATAAATTCCCAGGTCCTGAGCGAGGTCGAGAAGTTCCTGGTTTTTGTCGATGATTACCGGGATAGCCTGATAATAAATGGCAAGCTGACCTATGATGTAATTGAGCGAAGAGCAGCCGTTGAGCAAAATATACTGGGTTTTGCCCACGTCAAGCTTTTCGAGCGCGCTGACAGCGAGCGCGACGTCTTCGATAAAAACGACAGATTCGTCGCTTATTCCTTCAGGGATAGCGTATACTTCAGAGTCGGGGCAGATTACGTAATCGGCAAGATAGCCGTTTTTGTCCACGCCGCTCACCTGAAGAGAACCTGAGGATTTACGATAAGGGGAGAGCATTACTCTCTGCCCGGTTTTCAAGGTAAAATCAGAACTTTCGCTGACTAAGCCCATGGCAATTCTCGAAGGCATAATCGGATAAAAATTTGCTTTGCCTTTATAAGCCGAGAGGTCTGAAGAGGTGATAGACGCGCGGGCAATGCGAACTTTTACGCAATCGTGCGGTACGTCTTTTTCTTCGTTGACGACCGTTTCGAGTTTGCCGGGTTCTGTTAAAACCAAAGATTTCATAAAACTTCCTCACACACTTAAGTGGTTTTTATCATAGCATAAAAAAACTCAAATTGCAAGGCAAAAGACGGTTATAAAGCCGGACAGCGTAAAATGAAGTAAATTTTTCAATACGCAAAAAAACCGCTAATAACGCTTGACTTGCAAAAAATAAATATGTATAATCGTATGTGCGTAAAAGAATACAGTGAGGTGAAGAACATGAAAGAGAGCATTCAACCCAAATATCATGACGTGGTTATCCAGTGTACCTGCGGCGAGAAGTTCGTTTGCGGTACCACTAAGGACGTCGACGTCATTAAGGTAGACGTTTGCAACAAGTGCCATCCTTTCTATACCGGCAAACAGAAACTCGTTGATACCGGCGGTAGAGTAGATAAGTTCAAGAAACGTTACAGTCTGTAATCGGATAATAATGGTGCGGGGACTTATCCCGCACCGTATTTTTTTATGGAGGCTATGCGATGAGAAAAAAGAGCGTAGGAATAGGCGGACAGGCGGTTATCGAAGGAGTCATGATGCGCGGCAAGCGCAGTATGGCGACTGCGGTACGCGACGAAAACGGCAATATCGTTGTAGAAAGTCAGTATCTGAAACCTGTCGAAGAAAAGAGTTTTCTGTTCCGCGCGCCCTTTTTGAGAGGCATATTCAGCTTTTTCGGCACTATGGTTTCGGGTGTCCGCACGCTTATGCGTTCGGGAGAAGTCTTTGACGGAGAGCAGGAGCCTTCCAAGGCGGAAAAATGGTTTGCTAAGACCTTTAAAGTCGACGTATTCAGCGTAGTCATGGCGATATCGGTCGTTATCGGCGTAGCGTTGTCCGTCGGCTTGTTTTTCTTTTTGCCTCAACTTATAACAACGGGCATAATCGCGCTTTTCAAGATAGACGCTCAGGCGAACGTAGGCGTGCAGATTGCGATGAATCTGCTTGAAGGATTTGCCCGTATGCTGATATTTATAGGATATATCGCGCTCACGTCCGCTATGAAAGACGTAAGGCGCGTGTATATGTATCACGGTGCGGAACACAAAACGATAAGCTGTTACGAGCACGACCTTGAACTGACCGTGGAAAACGCTCAGAAGATGACGACGGTACACGACAGATGCGGTACGACGTTTATGTTCATCACGATGGTAGTAAGCGTGCTTATATTCTCGCTCACAGGCTGGAGCGGACAGCTTTGGGTAAGATTTCTGATAAGACTTGCATTGATACCCGTAGTTTCCGGCGTAAGTTACGAGGTGCTTAAGTTTCTCGCAAAATTCGACAATCCTTTCGTAAGAGCGCTCAAAGCTCCGGGACTTCTTTTGCAGAAACTGACGACGAGAGAGCCTGACGATTCTATGGTAGAAGTCGCGATAGTCGCGTTTAAAACAGTTCTCGAAATGGACGAAAATCCGGATTTGCCTGAGCTTAAATTCGATACTAAACTATTAAAGCGCAAGGTGGAAGAACAGTTACTTTCAACAGGGATAACCAAAGAGAGAGCAAAGCAACTGATTTGCACCGGTATGGGCGTACAGGCAGAAGAGTACGAGCAGATAAGCCATATAAAACACTCCCGTATGCAGCTTATGCTCAGTGCGGCAAAAGGCGAAATCACTGACGCGGAGCTTTGTGAAAAAGCGGCGGAGCTTAACGCGAAAGTTGAAGAGGAGAGAAAGGCAAACGAGCAGATTATAAAAGAAAGAGAAGACTCCGCAAAGGCAGACAATCACGCTGACGGACAGACAAAAGAAGAGGCTGAAGAGCAAAACGGAAAGTCGGATAATAAAAAAAACGGCGGAGATGACAAGTGAAACCGCTGAAAGACGTTCTTAAAGAGATAGCAGAGGAGATTTGTTTTACAGATGCGGATTCAAGCGAGCCGGACTGGATAGCATGCCATGTGCTGGGTTGCGGAAGGGCGTCATTACGTCTTATAAGAGATGTTGAGGACGGCAAATACCGTGAAATGCTTGCTCTCGCAAAAGAGCGTGCGACAGGAAAACCTCTCAGTCAGGTGCTGGGATATACAGAATTTCTCGGACTGAGGATATGCGTGAACGTCGACGTGCTTTGCCCCAGGCAGGAAACAGAACTGCTTGCCGAACAAGGCATCATTTATCTGAAATCAAAAAAGCGTGCGCGCGCGCTGGATTTATGTACCGGCAGCGGATGCATTGCGGTCGCGCTCTCAAAGTTTTCGGATGCCGACGTTACAGCAAGCGACGTTTCGCAAAGCGCGATTTGCGTTGCAAAAGGCAATGCGGAACGCAACGGAGTAAAAATAAATTTCGTACTTTCCGACGCTTTCGACGGTGTTGAAGGGATATACGATTTGATAGTATCCAATCCTCCCTACATACCGACTGCGGATATAGAAACGCTGGATAGCGAAGTAAAGGATTATGAGCCGAGGCTGGCTCTCGACGGCGGAGAGGACGGACTGGATTTTTACAGGATAATAGCAAAAAACGCTGCAAGCAGACTGAGCGACGGCGGTATGCTGTTGCTTGAGTGCGGTAAGGGACAATCAGAGGAAATAATAAATATGCTTTCGGGGTTCGACTGCAACGTTATATTCGACCTCGCGGGCATAGACAGAATAATAAAGGCGGTAAAAAAGAGTGTTTGAAAAACTCGAAGGCATGAAGAAAAAGTTTGAAGAACTGACTGAGGAGATTTCCAATCCCGCGGTCATTGCCGATACCGCAAAATGGCAGAAACTCGTAAAAGAGAGGTCTGCCATGGAAGAACCCGTTGCTCTTTACGAAACATATACGGCAAACGAGGCAACGATTTCCGAGTGTCGTGAAATTATCGACGACGGCTCTGACAAAGAGATGGTGGCTCTTGCAAAAGAAGAGCTGTCAGTCGCGCTTAAAAAAAGAGATGAAATCTCAGAAGAGCTGAAAATCGCACTTCTGCCCAAAGACCCTGACGACGACAAAAACGTAATCATAGAGATACGCGCGGGAGCTGGCGGCGACGAGGCAGGTTTGTTCGGCGCAGAACTCGTCAGGATGTACGAACGTTTTGCAGAGCGTTGCCGTTGGAAGGTAAAGGAAGTCGATATAAACGCAAACGACCTGGGCGGCATAAAAGAGGCGGTATTCATGATTAGCGGACACGGCGCATACAGCAGACTGAAGTTCGAAAGCGGCGTGCATCGCGTGCAGAGAGTGCCTGAAACAGAATCTCAGGGCAGGATACACACTTCCACCGTTACCGTGGCGGTTTTGCCCGAGGCGGAAGACGTAGAAGTGGAGATACTTGAAAAAGACCTCAAGATAGACGCCTACCGCGCCGGCGGAGCGGGCGGACAGTACGTAAACAAGACAGAGTCCGCGATAAGAATCACACATCTGCCCACGGGCATAGTGGTTACCTGCCAGGACGAAAAATCGCAGGGCAAGAACAAAGAAAGCGCGATGAAAGTGCTGAAATCCAGGGTGTACGACTATTACCGCCGTCAGCAGGAAAAGGAGTACGCCTCCAGCAGAAAGATGCTGGTGGGGACGGGCGACCGCTCTGAGCGTATACGCACGTACAATTTTCCGCAGGGAAGAGTTACCGACCACAGGATAGGGCTTACGCTTTATTCTCTCGATTCCTTCCTGGACGGAGATTTGTTTGAAATGCTCGACGCTCTCGCGCTTGCAAGCAGAAACGAATTGCTGTCGTCGGAACAATAATACGATACGGCATCTTACATTGATACTATTTTATTCAGACCGGAATAGAGGAGAAAGACATGATTAAGTACAACAAAGACAAGAACTTGTTGATTGAAAGCAACTGGCGACCCTTCCTTCAGGACGTAGAGCAGCCCAACCTTTTCCGCGACCTTTTCGATTACGATACCGTTCCCAAAGTCGCGTTCAACTTCAGACAGACTCCTATGGATATGCCTGAAGAAATATGGATTACCGATACCACGTTCCGCGACGGACAGCAGTCCACCTCCCCCTTTACGGTAGAGCAGATAGTCAATATTTACAAACTTCTGCACAAACTTGGAGGAAAGAAAGGGCTGGTAAGACAAAGCGAGTTTTTCCTGTATTCCGAAAAGGACAGGGCGGCTGTCAGAAAGTGTATGGAACTGGGTTACGATTTCCCCGAAGTTACCAGCTGGATACGCGCCAACGAAAAGGACTTTGAACTCGTCAAGGAGATGGGCATCAAAGAAACGGGTATTCTCGTAAGCTGTTCTGACTATCACATCTTCAAGAAGATGAATATGACGCGCAAGCAGGCGGCTGAAAAGTACCTCAACATCGTCAAGATGGCACTTGACAAGGGCATAGTTCCCCGTTGCCATTTCGAGGACATCACGAGGGCTGACTTTTACGGATTTGTCGCGCCGTTCGCTTACGAACTGATGAAACTGCGCAAGGAAAGCGGTGTGGATATTAAGATAAGAGCGTGCGATACGCTCGGATACGGTCTTTCTTATCCCGGCGTAACTCTTCCCCGCAGCGTACCCGGCATAATCAGCGGTCTAAAATATTATGCGGAAGTACCCAGCGAACTTCTCGAGTGGCACGGACACAACGACTTCTACAAGGTCGTTACCAATGCGACCACCGCATGGCTGTACGGCTGTTCTTCTGTCAACTGCTCTCTGCTGGGCATAGGAGAGAGAACAGGCAACTGTCCTCTCGAGGCGATGATGATAGAATACGCGTCGCTCAAAGGCACGGACGATGGTATAGATTTCAGAGCGATTACAGAAATCGCAAAGTATTTCGAGGACGAACTGGGATACATAATTCCTCCCCAGACGCCGTTTGTAGGCAAGTCCTTCAACACGACGAGAGCGGGCGTACACGCGGACGGACTGCTCAAGGACGAGGAGATATACAACATATTCAATACCGAAAAACTGCTGGGCAAGCCTCCGCTCGTATCGGTAGACGCTCACAGCGGCCTTGCGGGCATAGCTTACTGGATGAACGGTTTTTATTCTTTGCCCGAAGGACATAAGGTGGACAAGCGCGACGACATCGTAGTCAAGGTTAAAGAGGTCATCGACAAACAGTATGAGGGCGGCAGAACCACGTATATGGGCGACGACGAACTGGATGCGATAATCACTTTGCTTGCACCCGAACTGCATAAGAAACTTGTCATAAAGACTTATTGACGACGGTTTGGGTATATTTTTCGTAAAAGCTATTGAAATCCGATTTAGTTTAGTCTAAAATATAAGTATAAACTTAATCGGAGGGCAAAACATGGTAAATCTGATTTGCGGAAGCAAAGGCTCCGGCAAGACCAGCCGAATTATCGAAAAGGCGAACGCGGACGTAAAAACCGCGAAAGGCGACTGCATCTTCATCAACGATACCGACAGGTATATGTACGACGTCGACCGCGGCGTAAGGCTGATTGACGTAACGGAATATCCCGTTGCAGGAGAAGAGGCATTGCTCGCGTTCATATGCGGTCTTGCTGCAAGCAGAAACGATTTGACAAACCTTTACATAGACGGTGCGTCGAGAATCGCAGGATGCGGACCGGAAAAGATGAAGAAATTTTACGAAGAGCTGGGCAAACTTGCGGATAAACTCTCTTTGTCCGTAACGGTTACAGTCAGCGCGACCGCAGAAGAATTACCTGATTTCTTATTGAAATACAAAATTATCTGAGGAAATAAAATGAATTATATCAGCACTCGCAATAAGAGCGAGAAGTGTAGCGGCGCAGAGGCGATTGTCAACGGACTCGCGCCCGACGGAGGACTTTATGTCCCCGAAAGCCTGCCGAGGCTAACCAAAGAAGATTTTATAAATCTGGCGAAAGAGGACTATCCGTCGAGAGCGGCGCGCGTCCTCTCGCTTTTGCTGAGCGACTATACTTACGAAGAATTGTTGGATTACACGACAAAGGCATATTCCCGTTTTTACGGCGACGACCCGTGTCCTTTGGTCAATATAGACGAAGGCGTTTATGTGCTTGAACTGTGGCACGGTCCCACCTGCGCGTTTAAAGATATGGCTCTGACCATGCTGCCGCACCTTCTCAGCGCGGCACGCAAAAAGGTTGGCGAAAAGGACAAGACCCTTATTATGGTAGCGACTTCGGGCGATACGGGCAAAGCCGCGCTTGAAGGATTCAAAGACGTTGAAGGTACAAACATCATCGTGTTCTATCCGTCAAAGGGCGTATCCGATATGCAGAAACTGCAGATGAAGACTCAGACGGGCGACAACGTATGCGTATGCGCTATTGAGGGCAACTTCGACGATACTCAGAACGCAGTCAAGAACATCTTTGCGGATAAGAAGATTAACGAAGAAATTCATGCCGGAGGGTTCAAACTCTCTTCTGCAAACTCTATCAACTGGGGCAGACTCGCTCCTCAGATAGCGTATTATGTTTCTGCGTATTGCGACCTTCTTGACGAAGGCAGGATAGAGTACGGCGACAAAGTCAATTTCTGCGTTCCCAGCGGCAACTTCGGCAACATACTCGCGGCATATTATGCTATGAAAATGGGCGTGGGCGTAAACAGACTTATCTGCGCGTCCAACGTCAACCACGTGCTGACAGACTTTTTCAGAACGGGAGTTTACGACATAAACAGAGATTTCCACAAGACGATTTCTCCTTCTATGGATATTCTCATTTCTTCAAATCTGGAGAGATTGCTGTTTGAAATAAGCGGCAGGGACGACAAGCTTACGGCAGAGCGCATGAAGGCTTTGAAGACAGAGGGCAAATACAGCGTTTCGGCAAAAGAATTAGAGGCGTTGCAGTCGCTGTTCTCCGTGGGATATGCCGACGACGAAGAAACCAAAGAAACCATAGCTTATTCTATGGACGAGTACGGTTATCTGATGGATACGCATACCGCGGTGGCTTACGGCGTCTACTGCGATTATGTTGACGAGAGCGCGGACGAAACCCCGACGGTAGTCGTTTCTACCGCCAACGCGTACAAGTTCCCCGCAGACGTATACGAGGCTGTTAGCGGCAACAGAGTGGACGACGCGTTCGAGGCGACTGAAAAGCTCTGCGAAGAAACGGGAGAAGAAGTTCCCGAACCTCTCAAAGGACTCAAAGAGCGTCCCGTACGATTCGAAGAGGTAATCGACAGGAGCAGAATCGCAGACAAAGTAGTGGAGTATTGCAGACAGGCGTCTAACAGATAATCCGCGCTTTAAAGTAAACAAACGCAATCCGCGCGTTTTTAAAATACTGCAGATAAATTGCATAAAAATACGACCCCTTTAAAACGGGGTCGTATTTTTTGTTGTGGTGATTTATAAAAAGATTAAGTCGAAAGATAACAGCGCAATCTAATCCGGCAGAGATTACTTGAGCGCGCCGGCAAGCTGTCTGCCGTATTCTTTTGCGGATTCTATGTCAGCCGCCGTGGGTACGAAACAGACTTTGAGCCCTTCGCCGACCACAGCCATTTTAAGTCCTGAAACTCTCGCTATAACATTGGGGACAGCCTCGCCGCTCCAGCCGTAAGAACCGAAGACAGCGACCGGCTTTTTGCGGCTGTTTATCGCGTCCACGCCGGCGAGCAAATCCCATACGGGCGGAACTGCGTCAGAATTGAGGGTGGGAGAGCCTATCGCGCACGCGTCGCAAGAATTGATTTTTGCGCGCATTTCAGACATATCGTTCTCGATGAGGTTGTAAGTTTCGCAAGCCGCGTCGGGGATTACTTCCTTTACGCCTTCGGCGATAGCCTCAGCGAGTTTTGCCGTGCAGCCGTATGCAGAGCAGTAGAACACTGGGATTGTCTTTACCGCGTTCTTGACAGGCTTGCTCCAGTTTTTGTAGCAGTCGAGTACGTACGGCAGCAGTCCGTTCTTTGTCAGTACGGGACCGTGGCTGGGGCATACGGTTTCAAACGGATATTTTGCAATCTTTGCGGTGCCGGCGATTACGAAGGGCTTGAAAGGACCGAAAATGGCGTCGTAATAACCCTTGAAAGCCTCTTTGTATCCGTCGACGTTTTCCACATCCTTGTCAAAGACCTTCTCGCTGCTGTAATGAGAACCGAATACGTCGCAGCTGAAAAGCACCTTTTCTTCAGCGCAGTACGTGAACATACTGTCAGGCCAGTGCAGCAGCGGTGCGACGGTAAACGTAAGCGTTACGCCGCCAAGGTCGAGAACTTCGCCGTCCTTTACGGGGCGGGATTTAAAGGGTTCGTTTACGATGTTTTTCAGGTAGTTGAGCGCGACCGCCGTTGCGAGAACGGTAGCGTCTGGACACAGCCTGAGCAGGTCTGCGAGTGCGCCTGAGTGGTCGGGCTCTGTATGATTCAGCACGATGTATTTTATTTTTGCAGGGTCGGCAACTTCGCGTATGTTCGCCTCGTATTCGCCCTTGAAATCAGCGTGCGATGCCTCAATCAGAGCAACGTCGTCGCCTTTTACGATATAAGAGTTATAGCTGGTACCGTATTTTGTTTCCATCACTATATCGAAAACTCTGAGGTCGGGATTCTGCACTCCGACGCTGTAAATTTTGTCAGTAATTCTGTTTGCTGCCATATTGAAATCTCCTCCGTAAATTGCAGAATATTGTAGATTGTTAAATTCCGTGTTTAACTCTGTCCCTTTCTTCGGCGCGTTTAGCATTGTTGAAACGGTCGAGGGTACCAACAAGATAACCCGTTATGCGGCGTATCCTTTCAAAAGGTACGTTTTCAAAAGTATATTTGAGGTCGACGTAGTCGCCGTCTACAGTAACGTCCATCTGAGAAATGTTTTTATCGGGGTATTTCTTTTTACCGTAATCGATATAAGCGTCGATTTCTTTCTGTTCAAGCTGACCGCCGTTTACGTTTACTTTTATCATAATTTTATCCTCCGGCAAATATTTTTAAAATTCGCTTTACTTTTTATCGCATATAATATAACATATTTTCAGAAGAAATATATGTTGCAAATGCAACATTTTGAGGAAAATTATGGATATTTTTAAAATAAATCTTTTTGACGGGATAAGCGGCGAGGACGTAGAGAGGATGATAGTATGTTTCGGCGCGGTTTTCAGAAGTTTCAAGACAGGTGCGACTATATACGACTATCCGGGCAGCGGCGACGACGTTGGAGTAATGCTTGAAGGTAAGGCGTCGATGATACGTACGGACGAAGACGGAGAGGTCGCGGTTATGGAACTTTATTCAGAGGGCGACATATTCGGAGAGGTGCTTGCTTTTGCCAACGAAACGGGCGACAGCGTCAAAGTTATTGCAGAGAGCGATTGCAACGTTATGTTCATCAAGTATTCGCAGATAACAAAACGCTGTGAAAGAGCATGCGAGCATCACAGCAGGCTTGTAGGGAATATGTTCGGGCTGATAGCGAGAAAGACGCTTTTGCTGAGCAGAAGAATAGAGATATTGTCAAAAAAGACCACAAGAGAAAAGCTGATGTATTATTTTCAGACGCTTTCAAAGGATTACGGCGCGGAGTTTGAACTGCCTATGTCGGTAACACGACTTGCTGAATACGTATGCGCTGACAGGAGCGCGATGACGAGAGAACTGTCGCGTATGCAGTCGGACGGACTCATTGAGATAAACAAGAGAAGAGTAAAGCTCAAAAAGGCATAAAAATTTTTGCAGCGCATTAACTTTACAGGTTGATTGCGATAGACCGTAAGGGACAAACGTGATTTTGAGAAGACAGTTTTATTTTTTCAATTTGAAGACATGTTTTTGAAAATACGGCAAAATCTGAGGAATATCGAATAATTTAATCAAAAAAGACGCGCCCTGACACGCGTCTTTTTGATTTGATATTTGATTGCCTGAATTTTATCTGACTTTCCGCTCTTTATGCCTTTATGCGGTAAAATTTTGAAAACGGATTGTCAGACTGCTGAAAAGCTGTCTTTTTCAGCCGTAACGCTCACGCTCATTGCCTCGCCGTTTCTGGTGAAGTTTATAGTGATTGTATCTCCCTCTTTTGCCTTGAGCAGGTATTCGCGCGCTCTGAAAGAAGTATCCACCTTGACGCCTTCTTCGCCGTTTATTGAAACTGATACCAGAACGTCGCCTTGTTGCAACAAGCCTTCGACAGCCGCTCCCGTGCTTATTTCGCCTACCGCATACGTGTATACGGTACGTATAATGCCGTCGGAATCAATGTAAGTCGTCATATCTGAGAGTTCCATAGTGATGCCAAGGCTGAAACGCTGACCGTTGTTTTCGATTATATTGTCAGCAACCGCTACCGCAAGACTTGCAGGGATTGCGTAACAGATGTTGTCGTCAGTCGTATCTGCTGATTTTGCGTCGGAAATGCCCATAAGTTCGCCGTATTCGTTGAACATACCGCCGCCGGAGTTACCGCTGTTGAGAGCGGCGTCCGTGCGGTAAACGCGTACGTTGGACGAGGAGTCGGTAGTGATGTATTCAGACTCGACAGAAACTATGCCAGACGTTACCGAGAAGGTGTAAAGCGTGGGGCAGCCTACCGCAAAAGTCGCCTGACCTGCGACGGGGTCTGAAGTATTTACTTTTACGGTTGCGACCGTGTCTTCGAGGAAGAAATCCGAAGAGGCTTTTATTACCGCAATATCGTTGCTTTCCGACGCGCCCACGACGGTTGCGCTAATCATATCGTCTTCCATAACCCTGTTGTAAAGATAAATTTTTATATTGCTGCAATATTCGCTCTTGTAGGTGTCGTATATCACGTGATAATTTGTTATTATATATGCGGTATTTCCGCTGAGCTTATAAATTACGCCTGAACCCGACCACGCATGCTGACTCTGACCGAAGGGGGTAGTGTAAGGACTTGTGCATATAATACCGACCGCGCTTTTCAGGGCTTGCTGTACGGTTGAGGTTATGCTTGGGGTAACGTCAAGACCGAGCGACGCGTAAAAGTCTGCCTCTGTAGCTCCCGGATTGCTTTCGAGATATTTAGCAATAAGTTCGTCGAGAGAGAAAGCGTCTTTTCCGTCAGTACCGTTAGTTCCGTCGACGCCGTCTTTGCCGTTGGTGCCGTCTGAACCTTTAAGGCTTTCGAGCCACTCGCTTTCCGTACCTTCAAAGCCGTTTCTGACAGCGATTTCATAAGCCGACTCGCCCTTTGTTTCAGAACCTATGCAAGAGCATAGCAAAACCGCGGTAAACACGGTTATAACAATTGCCACAATCGCGGTGAGGATGATTTTTTTTGATTTCATATACGCCTCCGTTATTTTTCGTAAAAAGTATATGTCTTATCTATGAAACGAATCTTAAAAATCGCAATAATTTTAGCATAATAATACACGGTTTAGCAATAAAACGTGTGTCAGACGGCTTAATTTTTCGTGTTTCAGAATTTATAGTTATATTATTATTGACATAATGTATATTTATGTATTATGATTTATAATATACCGATTAAAGAATATAATAAAACCGGATTTTCCCGGTTTTTAGGTGAGGGCTTTGAGCTGCATTGCAGGTGATTAAGCCGCTGAAAATGTGAAGAAAGGGAGCGGATATAGTTATATGATAGAGTTTGACAACGTGAAGATATTTACAGACAGAATTGAAGAATCCGCTCTTGCTCAGTTGCACACCCTTTGCGACAGCGGCATTTTTGACGGTCAGCCCATAAGGATTATGCCCGACGTGCATACGGGTGCAGGTTGTGTCATAGGTTTTACAGTTCCTCTCAAAGATAAAGTCGTCCCCAACCTTGTAGGAGTAGATATATCCTGCGGCATGCTGTGCGTTCCTGTCGGGAAGAGGAAGGTGGATTTTTCCGCCGTGGACGAGGTGATAAAAAGACGCATACCGTCCGGCAGAGATACCGGCGCGTATTCTGAAGAGGCGAGAGATATTTTTCAAAACCTGCGTTGTCGTGATTTTATCGGAAATAAGGAAAGAATAGAGATGTCGATAGGCACTCTGGGCGGAGGAAATCACTTTATTGAAATAGATACCGATGAGGACGGATTTTATTATCTTGTAGTCCACAGCGGGTCGCGTAATCTGGGAGTGCAGGTAGCTGAATATTATCAGAAAAGAGCGTGCGCGGAGCGTAAGAAAAAGGCGGCTGAAAGACTTGTATCGCAGTACAGGGCAGCGGGCAGAGAAAGGGAAATAAACGCCGCGATAGCGCAGCTTGCGAAAAACGACAGATTGCCTAAAGAACTCAATTATCTTGAGGACGAATCCATGCAGGATTATCTTTTCGACTCTGCTTTATGCGGAAAATACGCGGACCTGAACAGAAAGAAGATGGCGGAAATCATAATTGAGGAGTGTTTTCCCGGTGTAAGAATAGAGGACGGTTTCACAACTCTTCACAATTGTATAGGAGAGGACGGGTATATAAGGAAAGGCGCGATAAGCGCGAAAAAAGGACAAAGAGTGCTGATACCTCTCAATATGCGCGACGGATGCATTATGGGCACGGGTAAAGGAAATGCAGACTGGAACTTTTCTGCTCCTCACGGCGCAGGCAGAATTATGTCGCGCGCGGCGGCGAAAGAGAATATAAAGCTTGACGAATACATAGCGTCGATGAAAGGAGTGTATTCTTCAACGGTGACAGAAGATACAATCGACGAATCGCCTTTTGCATACAAACCGTCGGACGAGATTACAAAACTGATAAAAGATACCGTAGATATTGAAAAAAGAATATACAGCGTATACAATTTCAAGGCGGCAGAATAATAACTTTCAGGAGAAACAGAGCTGATTTTGCAGAGAAGGAAAGGCTGAGAAGTTTTCTGCGAAAATGTGAATTATGCCGAAAAACGGACAAAATGCGGGAGTGACTGTGCAGATTTATACTAAGAAACGTGCCGTATTTGTCGTCGCAAAAGCGCGCGTCTGACATTTGAGCGCGGCTTGCAAAAAAGAGGTTTTTTTTAATTGCCAAATATCGCAATGTTTGATATAATATTAACAATTGCGAAGTGCAGTCAAACGCGCTTTGCAAATCAATATTTGAAATATATTTTATAAGGAGAATCATATATGACAGATTTGACTTCTAATAAGCAAGTACTGGCTTTCGTAGAAGAAACTCAGAAACGCTGCCAACCCGACAATATCGTCTGGATTGACGGTTCTCAGGAACTTTACGACAAGCTGACTGCTGAGGCAATCGCTACCGGCGAGATGATTAAGCTCAACGAGGAACTGCTCCCCGGATGCTTGCTCCACCGCACCAAAGAAAACGACGTTGCCCGCGTTGAGAACAGAACATTTATCTGCTCCCGTACCAAAGAAGACTGCGGTCCTACCAATAACTGGTGGAAACCCGAAGAGGCTTATGCAACCCTTTACGGTATTCTTGACGGCGCGTACAAGGGCAGAACGATGTACGTTATCCCGTTCTCCATGGGTCCTGTAGGCGGCGCGCTCTCCAAAATCGGTATTGAAATCACCGACAGCATTTACGTCGTTCTCAACATGAGAATCATGACCCGCGTAGGCAAAGACGTACTCAAGGCTCTCGGCGACAGCAACGACTTCGTAAGAGGTACGCATGCTAAATGCGACGTTGACCCTGAAAAGAGATATATCTGCCAGTTCCCTGAAGACAACGCGATTATTTCGGTAAACAGCGCGTACGGCGGCAACGTTCTTCTGGGCAAGAAGTGTTTCGCTCTTCGTATCGCGTCCTATCAGGGCAAGAACGAGAACTGGATGGCAGAGCATATGCTCATCCTCGGTATCGAAAAACCCAACAAAGAAACCGTATATATGGCGGCTGCTTTCCCGTCCGCATGCGGCAAGACCAACCTGGCAATGCTTATTCCGCCTGAGGGTTACCGCAAGAACGGTTACAAAGTATTCTGCGTAGGCGACGACATCGCATGGATTAGAAAGGGCAAGGACGGCAGACTTTACGCTATCAACCCTGAGAACGGATTCTTCGGCGTTGCTCCCGGTACCAACCAGAAATCCAACCCCAACGCTCTTGCTGCTACCAGAAAGAACACAATATTCACCAACGTTTGCCACAATCTGGAGAACAACACGGTATGGTGGGAAGGACTCGACAAGAATCCGCCCGAACATGCTATCGACTGGAAAGGCAATCCCTGGAACGGCAAGACTTCCACAGAGAAGGGCGCACACCCCAACAGCAGATTTACCGCTCCCGCGGTCAACTGCCCCTGCATCAGCCCTGAGTTCGAGAACGGCAACGGCGTTCCGCTCAGCGCGTTCATCTTCGGCGGCAGACGTGCTAAGACGGCTCCGCTCGTATACCAGGCAAAAGACTGGGAGAACGGTGTATTCGTCGGCTCTATCATGGCAAGCGAAACCACCGCTGCGGCAGCAGGCGCGGTAGGCGTTGTAAGACGCGACCCGATGGCTATGCTCCCGTTCTGCGGTTACAACATGGGCGACTACTGGCAGCACTGGCTCGACATGGGCAAGAGCGTAGACGCAGACAAACAGCCCAAGTTCTTCAACGTAAACTGGTTCAGAACAGATGACGAAGGTCATTTCATCTGGCCGGGATTCGGTGACAATATGAGAGTCCTCGACTGGATGCTCAAGAGAATCGCCGGAGAGGTTGAGGCAGAAGAAACCGCTATCGGTTATGTTCCTAAGGCTGAAGACATCAACATCGAAGGCCTCGATATGAGCGTCGACACCGTCAAGGGTCTTCTCGCTATCGACAAAGAGAACTGGAAGAAAGAAGTCGAAGGCATCAAAGAGTTCTATGCTAAGTTTGGCGACAAGCTCCCCAAAGAGCTGGCTAAGCAGGCTGAAGAGCTGGAAAACAAACTCAACAAGTAATTCCTTTTTCCTGCGGTTAGGAAAAAGGTATCGCCAAAAAATCGCATCCGTCCTTCGGGACGGATGTTTTTTTCTGCGATTATCGGTTTGACTGATAAAAATTCTTTGTGCCGTTTAAATTTTAAAAGCGTAAGCATGCTGCGCGGCATGCAGATTATGATATACGTGAGGGATATGAACATGAATTTGCGGACTTTTTGTTTTCTCCGCAGCAAAAATCAATATTAAAATTTGCACGGGGGCGATGCGACCGTCAGTACCCACGCGGCAGATAAAGAGTCATTTTACGCATATTTTACACCCGTGCGCGCCTTTGGTAAATTGTTTGTAAAAAGCCTTGAGAATTGATAAAAGGCAATTTACAAAAACACTTTTATGTAATATATTTAGAGTATGAAACGCTTTGCAAAATTTATAGTCAAATACAGATTGATTATTCTCGGCGTGATGTTGCTTTTGACAATCGCGTCGCTTTTTGCATTGGCTTACGTAAACGTAAATTCAGACATACTGTCTTATCTGCCTGACGAAGTCGATATGACTGTAGGTATGAATTTCATGAAGGAAAACTTCGATATGCAGGGCGACGCAATAATCGGCGTTCAGGGGGCGACTTATGACGATATGCTCGAACTTGTAAAGCTTATCGAAGACAAGGGCGGTACAAAGCAGGGAGGAATTATCTGGTACGGCTTGCTCAAAGATATGCAGGATATCGACTGGTCGGCTCTCGAAAGTCCGTTTATGCAGGCTATCGTAGATGCTATGCTGGACAAATACGGTCTTACTCTTGACAGCCTCAAGGATATGACACAGCAGCTTTCCACAAATCCCGATATAGTCAATTTGTTCCATCCGGATGAAAACACCTATCTGCTTATGCTCCAGCTCAATGTGCCCAGTTCTTCAAACGAGGCTATGAATCTGCTGTCAGACATAGAAGATTTTCTCGGAAATAAGGGATTTGAATATGCTATGGGCGGCAGCACTCAGATAACGCGCGAAATATTTGACAGTACGATTGGAGAGATAGGCAAATACGCCGTAGTCGCAATTCTCGTAATGTTTATAATCCTGTTGCTTACGTCAAATTCTCTGATTGACCCGATAGTGTTTATGGCAACGCTGGGCGTTTCCATAATCGTGAATATGGGAACAAATCTGATTTTGCCCAGTGTATCTGTCGTTACTTATGCTGCGTCGTCTATACTTCAGCTTGCGCTGTCTATGGACTATGCGATATTCCTTATGCACTCTTTTGCGGACGAGCAGAAGAAAACTCTTGACGACAAGCTGGCGTTGGAAAGGGCAATCCCCAAAACCTTTGCGACCATATCCGCGTCTGCACTCACGACCGTGGGCGGTTTCCTTGCGTTGTTTGCGATGAGGTTCAAGATAGGTGCAGACCTCGGCATAGTACTTGCAAAGGGCGTTTTCCTCAGTCTTGTAACAGTTATTCTGTTGCAGCCTTGTCTTATGTTGCTGACAAAGAAAATTGCGCGCAAGACTCAGCACAGGATAGTCGTTCCCAAATTCAAAAACGTCGCGTCTTATGCCGTTACGCACAGAAAAACCATAGTTATCATTGCTCTTGCTCTGCTGATTCCCGTTGTAATTATGCAGAACATGGTTCAGCTTACTTATATAAAATTCGTAGAGGAAGACCCCAATCCGACTGCGATAACTCAAAAGGTTGACGCACTCAGCAATTCGCTCGTAATAATCGTTCCTGCAAAGACAGAAATGCTCAACGGCGAAAGCAATGTCGACGACCAGTATGAATTTATAGAAAAGATAAAGGCTCGTGAAGACGTAAATGCCGTAATGGGACTTTTCTCGATGCTGCCGCAGGATTGCGCTGAAGGAATAGTGAATCTCGTCAACGACGAAGATATGGGAAGTATGATGCAGAGTTCGGGCATGGATATGTCGATGATTACGGGATTTCTGAACAACGGGTATACTATGTATTCGGTAATGCTCGACGCAGACCCTGAGTCTGACGAAGGAGCGGTCGCACTCAAAGAAATACGCGCACTTATCGATGAAACCTTCGGGCAGGGAGAATATTATATTACCGGTATGACACAGGCAGTCAGCGACCTTCAGGATATAACGCCGACAGACTTTATGGTGGTTTCAATAGTGTCGATAGCGATAATATTCGTGATATTGCTGTTTACGTTGAGGTCGATAAAGATGTCGACTATAGTCGTGCTTGTGATTGAGTTCGGAATTTTCGTCAATCTGTCTATAAGCTATATTTTAGGGCAGAGCGTAAACTTCATGGCGTATATTATACTAAGCTCCATACAGCTCGGCGCGACGGTTGACTATGCTATTTTGTATGCCGTAAAGTATCAGAAATATCTTGGACAGCGTTCTGCAAGAGAGGCGGCTTATAGCGCGCTTACAGAAAGCGGTGTGTCCATAATGACTTCTGTCGCAATTCTTGCCGGATGTTGTATTTCCGTATCGCTTATAACGTCAAACATTATAGTCAGCGAAATCACTATGATGATTGCACGCGGTTCTATAATAAGCGGCGTTCTCGTCATGGTGCTGCTGCCTGCATTGTTGATAATTTCAACGGGAAATCAAAAACTCGAAAGACGAAGTATCAGAAAACTGCAGGACAAAATATTCAGGAAGGATTACAATAAAAAGGCTGACGGCGGACAGCAGAATTCATAACGGTAAGACGCGGCAGACACAGTCTGTATTACGGCAGCATCGGTCGTCAGTTATAAATTTTTTGCTCGCAATCAATCTGTTTCGTTTGAGAGGAAAAAACTTGCCCGTTATGATGTTGAACAGCGGTGAAGTCATGAGATTTTAAAAGACGTGTAAATTTTATATATCGGTAAATATAATAAGAAAAACTCCCCTGCGAAAGGGGAGTTTTTTATCTGTCGGACATTGCGTCCGGATTTTGATTCAATTGACTTTGGACTTTTATCAGTCAAAGACTCTTACTTTTATAAAACCTTCCTGGCTCTGCATCTGCTTTATTGTTTCTTCATCAACCTTTGCGTCTACGTCAAGCAGCATATATCCTATTTCGCCTTTGGATGCAGATACGAGGTTTGCGATGTTGATGCCTTTCTTTGCGATGAAAGAGGTCGCGGTAGCAATCATGTTTGCGACGTTCTTGTGCAGAATGCTTACGCGGCAAACGCCCGTTCTCGGTGCGGATGCAGAAGGGAAGTTGACGCTGTTTACGACATTTCCGTTTTCAAGGAAATCCTTGAGCTGGCGCGCAGCCATAACCGCGCAGTTGTCTTCAGCCTCCGGAGTGGATGCTCCCAGGTGAGGGATGGTGATTATGTTGTCAATGCCGAGGAGTTCGGTTTTGGGAAGGTCGGTTACGTATCTGCCCACTTTGCCGTTCTTTACTGCGTCTACGACGTCAGCATTGTTTACCAGTTCGCCTCTTGCGAAGTTGAGGATAACCACGCCCGTCTTCATAGAGTTGATGCTCTGTTCGTTGATAATGTTTTTGGTCTGTTCTGTTGCGGGGACGTGCAGAGTGATGTAGTCTGATTCTGCAAACAGCTGATTTACATCGGTGATGTGAACGACGTTTTTGTCAAGCATAAGAGCACCGTCAACGCTGAGGTAGGGGTCGTAACCGAGTACCGTCATACCCAGTTCTATTGCGATGTTCGCGACCAGTCTGCCGATTGCGCCCAGACCCACGATGCCCAGCGTCTTGCCTTGGATTTCCTGACCGACGAAAGCTTTTTTGCCTTTTTCTACCTGCTTATCCACGTCATCGCCTTTGAGGGATTGAGTCCAGTTTATACCCTGAACGATTTTACGGCTGCCCAGGAGCATACCTGCGATTACGAGTTCTTTTACCGCGTTTGCGTTCGCGCCGGGGGTGTTGAACACGCAGATGCCTTTTGCAGTCATCTTATCGATAGGAATATTGTTTACGCCTGCGCCTGCGCGTGCGACCGCCTGTACGCTTGCGGGAACTTCGTATTCGTGCATAGAGAAACTTCTGAGAAGAATCGCCTGGGGATTGCTTACGTCAGAACCCACCGTGTAGGACTGTTCCGGCAGTATACTTTTGACTTTGGGGCTTATTTCGTTGAGTTTGAGTATGTTTATCATTTTATTCACCTGTGTAGTCTTATTTGTTTTCGAGTTCGAATTTCTTCATAAATTCGATAAGAGTCTTTACGCCTTCGACAGGCATAGCGTTGTAGATAGACGCGCGCATGCCGCCGACGAGCTTGTGTCCCTTTATTGAGAGCAGACCGTTCTTTGCCGCCTCTGCGACGAACTTTGCGTCAAGGTCCTTGTCACCGGTTACGAAGGGGACGTTCATGAGAGAGCGGTCCTCTTTGTTTACATAGTTGTGATAGAAAGAGCTGTTGTCGATAAAGTCGTACAGCAGTCCCGCTTTGTACTCGTTGACTTTCTGAATTTCTTTTACGCCGCCCATTTTCTTGAGATAACGCAGGTTGAGCATAGCCATATATATGGAGAAACACGGGGGAGTATTGTAAAGACTCTCGGCGTCTGCCTGAGTACTCCATTTAAGCATTGTGGGGCAGATGGACTGTTCTTTTCCGATGAGGTCTTTGCGTACGATGACAATGGTAACGCCTGCAGGAGCGACGTTCTTCTGCGCGCCTGCGTACATTACGCCGTATTTGCTGACGTCCATGACTTCGCTGAGGATGTTTGAAGAAACGTCTGCGACGAGAACACCGCTCTTGGGCGTGGGAAGAGAAGTGTAGCGCGTACCGAATATAGTGTTGTTCTGCGTTATGTACAGATAATCCGCGTTGTCGGAGAGCGTAAGCTCTTTGGGGATATAGGTGTATGTTTTGTCTTCTGAGGACGCAGCCAGTCTGATGTCACCGTAAGGTTTAGCGGCTTTGTAAGCCTTCTTTGCGAAGTTGCCGGTTACGACGTAATCCGCAACGCCTGAACCGCTGAGCAGGTTGAGGGGGATAGCGTCAAACTGCTGCGACGCGCCGCCCTGAACGAGCAGTATTTTGTAGTTGTCGGGAACGTTCATCAATTCTCTGAGAAGAGAGAGGCACTCCTGGTGAATAGCGTCGTACTGTTTGCTGCGGTGGCTCATTTCTGTAACGCTCATGCCGCATCCCTGGTAATCGACAAAATCTGCCTGTGCCTGTTGAAGAACCTCAAGCGGGAGCATTGAGGGTCCCGCGGAAAAATTGTAAGCTCTCATATATATACTTCCTTTATTAAATATTTTTAAATAAATATTAATTTATATTATACGCTCATATATGCGCGCGCGCAACAACTTTTGAACAAAGTTTGTGAATATTTTGCCAAAATTTTCTATATACTATCAAAAACGTAACGGAGGGAGTTATGAGAGCAGTGATAATGGCTGGAGGTGTCGGCAGCAGGCTCAGACCGTTAACCGACAGGATACCAAAGCCTATGGTTAAAATTATAGACAAACCGGTGCTGGAATACACGGTAGAGCAGCTGGCGCGATGCGGAGTCAAGGACATAGCGATGACTCTTTGTTACCGTCCTTCAGTAATAATAAGACATTTCGGCAACGGTTCGGCGTGGGGTGTGAATATTGAGTATTTTATAGAAAAAACGCCTTTAGGAACGGCGGGAGGAGTAGCTGCCGCTGCTAAAGGTGCAGACGGCCCCGTACTTGTAGTAAGCGGAGATGCGTTTACGGATATGGATTTTTCAAAGTTAGCAGACTTTTACTTTAAAAGCGGCGCGCTTGCTGCGATGGCTGTAAAAGAGGTGGCTGACCCGTCAGCGTTCGGCGTCGTGGTATCTGATAAAAACGGCAGAGTTCTGCGCTTTGAAGAAAAGCCGCTCAATCCCGTTTCGCATACGGTGAATACGGGAGTTTACGTTATGGATAAAGCGGCTTTAAGCATGGTGCCTGAAAACACAAAGTACGATTTTGCTAAAGACTTGTTTCCCAGGCTGTTGGGCAAGCTTTATGCGTTTGAAACAGACTGTTACTGGTCTGACATAGGCACGCTTTCGTCTTATTATCTGACAAACAACGACGTCGCGCTCAATGCCTCTAAATTCGGAATTTGCATATAATATAAATATTTATGCGCGACCTGACAGTGTATGCGACAGCAGGTTCGGCGCGGCTGCAGTTTTTACGCGACAGCAAATTTGCGCTATAACAATTTACACGACTGCATATAAAAACGACCTTGCCGTGAGGGAAGGTCGCTTTTGGATTTTGTAGCAGTCGATAAATCAGTCGTCAGATTTTTTGTTCGTCTGAAAGTTTTTTGCCGCATTTGTCGCAGAAGTTTGCGTCTGCGTCAAGGCTTGCGCCGCAATGAGGACATGTCTTTGAGAGTGCCGCGCCGCATTTTTTGCAGAAAGCCGAATCCTTATCGTTCAACGACCCGCAAACGGGGCATATCGGAGCGTCGCTGTTTTTTACGGCGTTGCTTATAGCTGATATTCCCGGCTGAATCTGCTTGCCCGCCTCGTTGAATACGGGTGTGGTTTCGTGCATATTATAGCGCATTATCTCTTTGCGGAAACCTGCCAGCGTGAACATACCGCCGAAAGCCATCGCAGGAAGACCTATAAACAGGCACCAGAATTTCGTGGGTTGTTCAAAATTGCTCGCGCTTGAAATAAAATCAGCAAATCCGATGATTGCGAATACCAATCCCGCGACTATCACAATAGGTCCGATAATTTTAAAAATCGTCTTAACCTTTTTGTGGTTGTGCAGCTGTTTTTCTTCAAGGTCTTTTTTTTCTTCTTCGTTCATAAAAGCCTCCTTCTTCTTATTAAAATTATACCAATAAGACAAAATTTGTCAATACCGAAATGAACGCTAAGACAAAAAACGTCAATACTTTTAAAGCCGCGCCTCAGTCAGAGGCGTTATTAATTGACATAGGAATATTATTTAATTATAATATATGTGTGTAATTATGCGTTTGAGCGTTATATATGCGTATCCGCATAATTCTGACAGATAAATACGGAGGCTGTAATGGCAAAAAAATATAAATCGCTCAAGGTCGTTTTTCTCGGCGGCGTTGGCGAAATAGGCAAGAATATGACCGCGATTGAGTACGGCGACAATATCCTCATTATAGATTGCGGCTGCATGTTCGGTACGTACGACACTCCGGGTGTGGATTTGATTATCCCGGATTTTTCGTATATTGACGAGAATATCGACAAGATTAAGGGTATAGTGCTGACGCACGGACACGAGGACCATATAGGCGGCGTGCCTTATCTTGTAAAGGACAGGCTTGAAAACGTAAAGATTTACGGCAGCGACCTTACTCTCGCACTTCTTAAAAACAAATTTAAAGAACACGGCATCACTTCTCCCAAACTGGTTACGGTAAAGGGCGGCGACGTAAAGAACGTGGGCTGTTTCGACGTAGAGTTTGTAAGGGTTACGCACAGCATTTCCGGGGCATACGCGCTTTCGATAAAGACTCCTGTCGGCGTCGTGTTCCATACTGGCGACTTCAAGGTGGACCACACTCCGCTTGACGGAGAAAGCATAGACTTGCTGCGTCTTGCCGCAATAGGAGAAAAGGGCGTGAAGATAATGCTGGGAGAGTCTACCAACGTAGAGCGTGACGGCTATACGATGAGTGAGCAGAAAGTGGGGGAAACGCTTGACAAGATTGTGTCAGCAAATACAGACAGCCGCATCATTATCGCGACTTTCGCGTCCAACGTGAACAGGATACAGCAGATTATCAACATCTGCCAGAAGTACAACCGCAAGGTGGCTTTCAACGGCAGAAGTATGAAGAATATAAGCGAAATTGCGACCAAACTGGGCATAATGAACGCAGACAACGGCACTATCGTGGATATTGAGAAGATAGGAAAGTACGCGCCGGGAGAATTGTGCATAATCACGACCGGTTCCCAGGGCGAGCCTATGAGCGCGCTGACTCGTATGGCGTCGGGCGACGACAAAGTCAGTGTGGGAAGGCAGGACGTTGTCGTCATATCGTCATCGCCTATACCCGGCAACGAAAAAATGATATATACAGTCATCAACAATCTGTGCAAACGCGGCGCAAGGGTACTTTACGGTTCGCTTGCAGAGCTGCACGTATCCGGACACGCATGCAAAGAAGAGTTAAAGCTCATGCAAAGGCTGATACATCCGCAGTATTTTATCCCCGTACACGGAGAATACCGTCATCTGAAGATGCATCAGGAACTGGCTATGAAACTGGGTATGAGCGAAAGCAACATACTTATACCGGAAATCGGCGATATGGTAGAACTCAAGCAGAAAAAACTGATAAAGACGGGCAGCGTAACCGCAGGCAACGTATACGTTGACGGGCTTGTGGACGTAGACAGTCTTGTACTTAAGGACCGTCAGCAGTTGAGCAACGACGGTTTTGTGATACTTCTCGTTACGATAGGGCTGGAAACGTCGTCGCTGCTTGCTCCTCCCGAAATAATAACGCGAGGACTTCAGATTTCTGAAGAGCATATCGACCCCATAAAAGAGATAATATGCACGACGGTAGAAAAGACAAACTATAAGGGCGCGAAAGACAGAGGCGGGCTGAAGTCGAGCCTGCGCCGTCAGGTAGCGAGATATATTGCCGGCAAACTCAAGCAAAAGCCGATGATTCTGCCTATAATCACAGAGGTCGAGTGATGTTCGTATGACAGAGTGTCAGAAAAGGCTGAGAGAACTCAGCCCGGCATATGAGGCGGTTGCGAGAGAAGAACATATCCCGGTGATAAGACCTGAAAGTCTGAAACTTCTGCTTGCGGCTGCAAAAAAGACGAAGTGCCGCAGGGTACTTGAAATAGGCACGGCGATAGGGTATTCCACTGCGTGGCTTGCCGTTGAAACTGGTGCGGCGGTGGATACGATAGAACGCGATTGCACAAGACTTGACAGGGCGAAGAAGTTCTGGCAGGAGATAGGGATTTCCGGCAGAATAAACGCTTATCTCGGCGATGCGGACGAGCTGGTGGGAAGACTCGCAAAAGAGAATACATACGATTTTGTGTTTATCGACGCGGCAAAGAGCAGATACTCGGATTATCTCGACGCGGTATATCCTTCGCTTGAAAAGGGAGGCGCGGTATTTGCAGACAACGTGTACTATCTGGGACTCGTAAAAGGGGACGCCTATCCGCCGCATAAGCACAGGACTATCGTAACGAATATGCGCGCCTTTCTGGCAAAAATAAACGACAAAGAAAAATTCTATACGACTGTATACGACACGGAGGACGGCACGGCAGTATGTGTGAAACTGTAAAAACAGAACTTCTCGCTCCCGCAGGGGACTTTGACAAACTCAGGACGGCTCTGCATTTCGGCGCGGACGCGGTTTACGTCGGAGGCAACGAGTTCTCTCTGAGAGCAAACGCGAAGAATTTTACGGACGAACAGCTCAGAGAGGCTTGCCGTTATGTCAGGGAGAGAGGAAAAAAGATATACGTCGCGGTAAACGTATTTGCAAAAAACGACGACTTTGACAGACTTCCGGGATATTTGAAATTTTTGCAGGACGCAGGTGTTCACGGCATTATCGCAACTGACCCCGGAGTGATAGAGTTTTGTAAAAAATACGCGCCCGTGTTGGAGATTCATATTTCCACTCAGGCGAACACGACGAATAAATACGCCGCGAAATTCTGGGCTGACCAGGGTGCGAAACGCATTGTCCTTGCCAGGGAAACGACGCTTGAAGAAATAAAGGAGATAAGAGATTATCTTCCATCCGACGTGCAGATAGAGTCTTTTGTACACGGTGCAATGTGCATTTCGTACAGCGGCAGATGTCTGCTTTCAGCCGTGCTTGCCGGCAGGAGCGGCAACAGAGGTGACTGCGTTCAGGCGTGTCGCTGGGAGTACGAGATTACAGAGAAAAACCGCAAGGGGGAGCGACTGCCTGTTTTCGAGGACGACAGGGGGACTTACATACTCAACAGCAAAGACCTGAATATGCTTGCGCATATAGGAGAGCTGATTGAAAGCGGAGTTTATTCCTTCAAGATAGAAGGCAGGATGAAGTCGCAGTATTACGTTGCAAGCGTCGTGAACGCATACCGCAAGGCAATCGACGGCTTTACTGCGGATAACAATTATAAAGTGCCTGAGCTTTTGCTTGCGGAACTTGAAAAGAACAGCCACCGCGACTATACGACCGGATTTTATTACGGTGAGAAAGACAGCGTTTGCACTTCGACTTCTCAGCCGAAATGCGGTTATGAATTTACCGCGCTGGTCAAAGGATACGACGAGGAAAAAGGTGCGATTGTCGTTGAAATGAGAAACCGCTTTGCGGTGGGCGACGAACTTGAAGTGCTTTCGCCTGACGACGATTGTTTCGGCAAGACGATAAAAATAAAAGAGATGTTTGACGAAAGCGGTGTGCCGATTACGGACGCAAAGCTGGTGCAGCAGACGGTCTATATACCCTCTGATTGCAGGGCGGGCAAGGACGATATATTGAGAAAGAAGGTGTAACATGAAAAAAACCGTTGTTATTTTGTATACGAAAGGCATGTACGATACAGTTGCGCGCGACATATACAACTATATGACAAAAAGGTATGCCGATTGCGACGTGGTAGCGATAGACGAGGACAGGTACAGCAATCTGTATTCAGCGCAGTTTGTCAGAAACACTTACATCTTTACCGCACGCAATATGGCGTGGTTCAACCGTTTAGCGGTAAGTATACGCGAAAAATTTCTGCCTAAAAAGATAGACAAGACAGTAAAACCTTATGAGAATAAAGAACTCAAAGAGGAAAACCCGACGAGAAATTACCGCCAGAAATTCCATAAGGTAGACAATATCTTTATGCGTTTCAATCCCGAAGTCGTAATTTGTCTTTCGCCTAAGGCACACAACAAAGCGATACTGGCAAAGCAGAGACTTGCTATGGACGACGTGAAAGTGTATGCGATGATTACCGATTTTTCTCTCAATAAAGCTTTCATAAATTATCAGAGCGACGGATATTTTGTGCAGAACGAAGTAATAAAACAAGCTCTGATAGCAAATAAGGTGGACGAAGAAAAGATAAAAGTTTGCGGTACGGTAATAGACGAGGAGAGGCTTACGAAAGTAACCCGTGCCGAAGGCCGCGAAAAGATTGGCATAAAAAACGATTTGCCCACGGTTACGATAAGCGGAGGAAGATACGGCGTGAGCTATGTGAAAGACACCTTTGACACTCTTGCTCCTTATACGGACAGACTCAACCTCGTGGTGCTGACGGGCGGCAGCGCGTCGATAGAAAAATTTGTTTTGACATACTGCAAGGCGAAGAATTACAAAGAGAATATTTTTATGATTAAAGGCAAGGCTGACATGAACGCCGTTTATGCGGTAACAGACGTAATTGTATGTTCTCCGACGACGGTAACGATGTATGAGATTTTTGCAAAAAATATCCCGTGCGTGTTGATTAGAAGTCTTAACAACAATGAAAGAGGCAATCATACCTTCCTTGCCGAAGAGCAGCTTGCAATGCGCGGAGGAAAGGACGAACAGCTTGCCACGGCAGTTCTCGGATTTATAAACAACAACAATATAAAACAGGAATACCTTTACAATCAGCGCAAGTTTTTCGACGCGGGAGCGATAGAAGGATTCACAAAGGAGATATACAGAGAAAGTTGCATCATAAACAAAGAGAGAGAGGATGCAAAAGCCGAAAAATCGCAGAAGGAAAGCGAAAGCGTACCCGTGCCTCTCGCGGACGAGGAGAAGTGAAATGGTCAAACACGTTGTTATGTACAAACTCAGAGAGGACTGTAAGGACAAGGCAGAAGAGCTTATGGGAAAGTTTCTTTCAATGAGAGGAAAGATAGAAGGGCTTACCGACGTCTGTACAGGCAGGGATTTTAAGAGAGAGGGCAGGAGTTACGACGTTGCGCTGATAAGCACGCTCGAAAGCAGAACTGCGCTTGAAAATTACGCCGTTCATCCCGTGCATCTTCCGATACTCGCTTACGCAAAAACGATAGTTGAAAAATCGCACAGCGTGGATTTTGAGATTTAATTTCCGGCAATTTGAATCTTAAGGAAACAAGGAGAATATATGAAAATTGTTATAAAACTTAAAGACGGCAGACAGATGAAAGCAACTCTTGACGAAAAAGCCGCACCGATTACCGTAAGCAACTTCTGCAAACTGATTGACGAGAAGTTTTTTGACGGACTTATCTTTCACCGCGTAATTCCCGGATTTATGATTCAGGGCGGAGGCATGAACGCTCAGATGAGAGAAAAGAGGGCTAAGTCGATAAAAGGGGAATTTGCCTCCAACGGCATAAAAAACAATATTTCGCACGTGCCGGGAGTGCTTTCTATGGCACGTACTCAGGTAAAAGACAGCGCAAGTTCACAGTTTTTCATCTGCGTTGCAGACTGCACCTTTCTGGACGGAGAGTATGCCGCTTTCGGCAAACTGGATGACGAAGACAGCCTTGCAACTGCTATATCCTTATCAGAGGTAAAGACAGGAAGATACGGTTATTTCGACGACGTTCCGCTTGAACCGATAGAGATAGAAACAATAGAGAAAATAGGCTGACACAAAACATAAAGGCGTTACGAAAAGAGGCGACTGCAAAGCAAGGATTTGCCGCGGAATATAGCGTGAAGTATTGCTGGGTAAAAGCTGACGGCAAATTTCAGCAAAACATAAAAATCTGAGTGTTCGTATTTGTCTTAAGTGAAGTTTGTCTGCCATAAATTGACAACGATTTAAAGGCGCAAAACGCACAGCTCGTCGCATACTACAGTTATGGAGTATGCGGCGATTTTTGTTTTATTTATACTTACCGCAGCTGCTGCAATGCGGCTTGCCACAAACGGAAAAGGAGGGAAAGAAGTAGTTTTTCTCGTCGTCTTTTTCGCTTTGCTTTGCGTCGAACCGTGGGGGAGTAAAGTGAAAATCGCGCCTTCGGTTATTCTTCTTTCGGTTGCAGGGATTGTTCATGTCATTAAAAGCCGCGACGTTCAGATTGCTCTCTGTACGCTCTGCGTATCGGCTGCGACGGTGAGCGCGGCAGGAAGTACTGCGGCGTCAGCAGGATTGTCCTGGGTTACCGTGGGGTGCGTCGCTCTGTGTGCGTTGGTATGCAAAGGGGCGCGTGCAGGCACGGTATACGCGCTGGGAGTAACTGCGGGAGAGGTATGTCTGTTATTGAGCGACATAAATACGACGTTTTATCTTGACTTGTTTACTGTACAGACGGCATATGCGGCAGTCGTATGCGCCGTCGTTGCACGGTTTTTTGCAAAGATTTCAGAATTTTGTTGCGGTGTCGGGAGCGACGGCAATCGCAAATGTTTAAACCGCCCTTTGGTTATGCGGTAATAGTGATTTTGAGCCGCTGAGTTTATTTGCGCGCGCTTACTTTACTTTATTGCGCGGATATTATATAATTTTACAGTAAATACGCTTTAGGAGTCGTTATGCCAAAAATCGTAAAAGTTGACAAAGACGGCGTCGCGGCAGAACTCGGTTTCGAGGTCGGCGACGAAATACTCGGATTCGACGGTCATCCGTACGAAGACGTACTTGACTATATTTTTTACGACGGCGCGGAAAAATTTGTAATAAACGCCCGTACCAAGGACGGCGAAACCGTGGATTGCGAAGTGGAAAAGTTGCCTGAAGAGAGCATAGGCGTTGAGTTTGACGACGAGAGGCAGCTTGTGCCTATACATTGCAGAAACAAGTGTATATTCTGTTTCGTTGACCAGCTCCCCGCAGGCATGAGAGATACTCTTTACGTAAAAGACGACGATTACAGGCTTTCTTTCGTCAGCGGCAATTACGTTACGCTGACAAACGTGTTCGACAAAGAAATGGAGAGAATTTTAAGACTACATCTCAGTCCGCTATATATTTCGGTACATTGTTACGACAAAAAGCGCAAGACTGAAATGATTGCCAACCCGGAGGGCGCGAAACTGTTTGAAAAGATGCAGCTGCTTGCCGCTCACGGAATAGTGATGCATACGCAGATTGTACTTTGCAAAGGCGTGAACGACAAAGAGATTTTGCGCGAAACTCTTGAAGAACTGGCAAAACTGCGCCCTCAGGTGGCGTCTGTCGCGATAGTTCCGGTAGGGCTTACCGGACACAGAGAAAAGCTGAAAAAGCTGGACGCGATAGACAGAGATACAGCAAGAGAAGTGATAGAGATGACTCAGGCTTTCGATAAGGCGCAGGGAGGAGGTTTTGCTTACTGTTCGGACGAATTTTATCTGAAGGCGCAACTTCCTTTGCCCTCTTTCGAGAGTTACGGCGACTTTTCCCAGATAGAAAACGGAGTGGGACTTGTCAGAGCTTTTGAAAGAGAAGTAGAAGAAAGCCTTAAGGATTTGCCCGTTTCTCAGAGCGAGGGGAGTGTCGCTTTCATTACCGGGCAGTCTTTCAAAGGCGAACTCAAAAAATGCCTTGACAAAGTAAGCGCGTATTTTCCGCGTTGCAGATTCAGGATTGTAGACATATACAACGACTATTTCGGCAGGAGCATAACCGTCGCGGGGCTGATTACCGCGACCGACATAATCGCTCAGGCAAAGGATTTGCCGTCTTACACGGTGATTCCTTCCACTATGCTGAGAGAGTTTACGCATACTTTTCTTGACGGTATAAGCGTCGAAGAACTTGAAAGAAAACTAAACACAAAAATAATAGTAAGCGCGTCGGGCGCAGACCTTGTACGCGCGGCAAAGGAGGCTACGGGACAATGCAGGTAAAACCTTTGGTTGCCATCGTGGGCAGACCCAACGTGGGCAAATCCACGCTTTTCAATAAAATAGTAGGCAAGCGCATCTCCATCGTCGAGGATTACGAGGGAGTTACGCGTGACCGTCTTTACTGCGATACAGAGTGGTGCGGATACGCCTTTACTCTTATTGATACGGGCGGACTTGACGTAAAGAGCGAGGACGAAATGTGGTCGCACATACGCCGTCAGGCGCAGGTGGCGGTCGACATCGCCAACGCGATTATATTCGTCGTGGACGGAAAGGGAGGACTGACTTCCAACGATATAGAAGTCGCGTCCTTTCTGAGAAAGAGCAAAAAGCCCGTAGTTCTTGCCGTAAACAAACTGGACAATTACGAGGAAGACAGGATATACGATTTTTACAATCTCGGCATAGGCGACCCCGTGGGGGTTTCTGCAGAGCAGGGGCTTGGCATAGGCGACCTTCTCGACGAGGTGGTAAAGCATATAGAAAAAACGCCGGCAGAAACAGACCCGGAAGTTCTCAATGTCGCCATTGTCGGCAAACCTAATGCAGGCAAATCGTCCGTTACCAACAAGATACTGGGATACGAGCGCGTTATAGTCAGCGACGTTGCCGGTACGACGCGCGACGCGATAGACACAGCTTTTGAGTGGAAAGGACAAAAATTCAATATCATCGATACGGCGGGCATAAGAAAAAAGTCGAGCGTGGACGAGGGAGTCGAACAGTACAGCGTCATACGTTCTCTTGCGGCTATAAGACGCGCGGACATCGTGCTTGTTGTTATAGACGCAAAAGAAGGAATATCGGAGCAGGACGTAAAGATTTGCGGATACGTTCACGAACAGGGCAAGCCTTCGGTAATCGTAATGAACAAGTGGGACCTTGTAGAAAAGGACACTCATACGGTAAATACCTTCAATAAAAAGCTGGAGGGAGAACTCAAATTCATGTCGTATTTCGTGCCTGTATACGTATCTGCAAAGACGGGGCAGAGAGTTGAAAAACTTCTCGCAACGGCTATGGAAGTATATGGTGAATCAAGCAAGCGCGTTGCGACGGGAGTACTCAACGACATAATAAGAGAGGCTGTGCTTGCCAACGAGCCGCCTACTTTCAACGGCAAAAAGCTGAAGATATATTACGTTACGCAGACGTCGACCAATCCGCCAGTATTCGTGTTCTTCGTAAACGACGACAAACTGCTCAATTTCAGCTATCGCAGATATCTGAATAATGCGCTCAGAAATGCGTTTACTTTCAAAGGCACTCCGATAAAACTTGAGATGAGGAGCAAGGACTCAAAGGATTACGAAATGTAATTCTCAACGTGTGCGTTTTACTTGATACTGCGCGCGCGTTGTGGTAAAATGTAGCGCGGAAGGCAAAGCGGCTTTCCCTGAAAAGGATAACAATTTTTCATATACAGAGGTCTTTATGAAGTATACCAACTTGACCAAAGAGCAACTCAAAGAACTTTTGGACTCCGCAAAAAAGGAGTACGAAGAAATCGCGGCAAAAGGCTACAAAGTAGACATTGCCCGCGGCAAGCCCTGCAACGCTCAGGCGGCTCTCGCTTTCGATATGCTGACTGCTCCTGAGGCAAACGAATTCCCTATGTCCTATCTCAATTACGGCATGCCTGAAGGTATTCCTGAGATGAGAAAACTTTTCGCACAGCTGCTGGGTCTTGAGCCTTCTCAGATTATCGTGGGAGGCAACAGCTCTCTCAATATGATGTACGATACGGTGCAGAGGGCAATGCAGTTCGGTCTTCTCGGCGAAAAGCCGTGGAATAAATGCGAGAAAGTCAGATTCCTTTGCCCTGTACCCGGTTACGACCGTCATTTTGCGCTTACGGAACATTTCGGTATAGATATGATAAATATCCCGATGGACGACAACGGACCCAATATGGACCTCGTCGAAAGCCTCGTGGCAAGCGACGAGAGCATAAAAGGAATCTGGTGCGTTCCCAAGTATTCCAACCCGACGGGTATCGTATACAGCGACGAAGTAGTCGAAAGACTTGCGACTATGAAAACGGCTGCCAAAGATTTCAGAATTTTCTGGGATAACGCTTATTGCGTTCACGAACTTACGGACGAACCCGTAGAGCTTGCCAACATTATGACAATCGCAAAGAAGGCGGGTACCGAAGACAGGATATTCGAGTTTGCGTCCACGTCCAAAATCACCGTTGCAGGCGCAGGCGTAGCATGTATGGGCGCAAGCGAGGCAAATATAAAGGACGCGATGAGCCATATCTTCTATCAGACGATAGGCAACGACAAGGTAAACCAGTACAGACACTTCAGGTTCCTTCAGTCGGTTGAGCATATAAAAGAGATAATGAACGCTCAGAAAGCTATCATAAAGCCCAAATTCGACGCTATCGTAAGCACTCTTGAAGAAAACCTCGGCGACGATTGCGATATCGCGAAGTGGACAAATCCCAAGGGCGGATATTTTATCAGTCTTGACGTACTTGACGGTTGCGCGTCGAGAGTCGCTGCGCTTTGCAAAGGCGCGGGACTGACTCTTACGGGTGCAGGCGCAACTTATCCTTATAAGAGGGACGACAGCGACAAAAACCTGCGTATCGCGCCCACGTACACCAACGGCGAGGACGTTTCTATCGCGGCAACCATACTTGTTGCTTGCGTAAAACTCGCTTGCCTTGAAAAACTCGCGGCATAAGGTAGATTATGGCAAAACTTTTTATTGCGTCGGATATTCACGGCAGCGCGCATTTTGCGGAGCTGATGCTTAAAAGATTTGAGGAAGAAAAAGCTGACCAGCTGATACTTCTGGGAGATATTTTCTATCACGGTCCCAGGAATCCTCTTCCTCAGGGATACGCTCCCATGCAGGTGGCGGAAATGTTAAAGCCGTACGGGGACAGACTTCTCGTAGTCAAAGGCAACTGCGACAGCGACGTGGACGCAATGATTGCGCCGTTCGAGTTTGTAAACCTCGCTCAGCTTTACGTTGACGGGGCAAAGATAACGTTGCAGCACGGCGACAAATACTGCAAAGACAATGTGCCTGCAAATTGCGGCAACGCATTGATATACGGGCATTATCACACGTCTTTCGTAATGAGAGAAGGCGGCAGGGTAATAGCAAATCCGGGGTCGGTTTCACTCCCCAAAAACGGTACTGAGGCGGGCTATATTATAGTCGAAAACGGCGTGCTTACGCTCAAATCGCTTTCGGACGCAAAAGTTCTGGCAAAAGAGGAGATTTTATGAAAATTTTTGACACAAAGGTTCAGGAGCTCAAATACGAAGTGCTTAAAGCCGTGATAAAAGCGGCTGACAGCGGTGATATGAGCAATATATATATGGATGTTCCAAAGCAGATTTCACCCGGTCCCAAGCCGACCATGAGATGCTGTATATATAAAGAAAGAGCAATCGTTCAGGAGAGAATAAAAATGGCTCTCGGCGGCGACAAGTCCAATCCCAACAGCGTTGAAGTTATCGACGCGGCGTGCGACGCATGTCCTATCGAAGGTATGTATATAACCCCCGCATGCAGAGGCTGTATTTCTCACAAATGTCAGCAGGCTTGTCCTAAAAACGCAATTACCATCGTTGACAACCACCCCGTTATCGACAAAGATAAATGCGTAGAGTGCGGCAGATGTGCAAAAGCCTGCCCGTACAGCGCGATTATTGAGCAACGTCGTCCTTGCGTAAGGAGCTGCAAAGTCGGCGCGATTTCGATGGACGAAAACAAGAAAGCGAAGATAAACAACGACAAGTGCATATCGTGCGGCGCGTGCGTTTATCAGTGTCCGTTCGGCGCGATTGTAGACAAATCGCTGATTATGGACGTTCTCGACATACTTAAGAAGTCTGAGAACAATACAAAATATCACGTATACGCCGTTGTCGCTCCCGCGCTTGCAAGCCAGTTTACTGGCGTACCTCTCGCAAAAGTCGCAAGCGGTATAAAGAAACTGGGATTTTACGACGTCGCGGAGGCTGCTCTCGGCGCGGACATAACTCTTTACCATGAGGCGAAAGAGCTTAAGGAACGCGGAATACTGACGACGTCCTGCTGTCCGTCTTTCGTGATGTTTATAGAAAAGAATTTCCCAGAACTCGTAAAATACGTTTCGAGTTCGGTTTCTCCGATGATTGAAACAGCTATGCTGATAAAGCGCAACGACCCGACGGCGAAATGTATATTTATAGGACCTTGCACCAGCAAGAAACTTGAATACCGCCTGCCCAAGACAAAGGGCGCGATAGATTGCGTAATGTCGTTTGAAGAATTGCAGGCTTTCTTCGATGCGCGCGATATAGAACTTCTCAAGCTTGAGGATTGCCCCGTGGACGAGGCGTCTTATTACGGCAGAATATTCGCAAAATCAGGCGGTATTACTCAAGGCGTTGTTAACGTGGCTAAATCTATGGGACTCGACAACGTAAAGCCGATAGCTATGAACGGTATAGAAGAGTGCAGGATAAATCTTCTCAAGTTCAAACTGGGAAGAGCCGCAGAGAATTTCTTTGAAGGTATGGCGTGCGACGGCGGTTGCCTCAACGGTGCGCTGATATTGCACCACGAGCAGAAAAACGTCGTCGAAATCGACAAATACGGCAACTCCGCAAGCCACAAGGATATTTCTTCAAGCGTAGCGAAGTACGAAGACAGCCTGAAGAATCAAACAGAATAAATTCGTTGTGCCGGTTAAATCCTCTCCGCAGGGAGAGGGTTTTTTTATCTTTGTTTTGATACGAATTTACGCTTTAGATACGGCAGAATACGTTGAAATCTTTTCTGGTTGCTATTATCCGGAGATACGACAAATAAATACTTCGCAGGCATACAGCGCATATTACGGTACAAAAGCACAACGCAGGTATATGGCGCATATTACGGTACAAAAGCACAACGCAGGTATATGGCGCATATTACGGCACAAAAATACAACTCAGAGATACGGTACATATATATGGCAGGAAATAAGACTCTGCAATCTGGCTTTGAATTTATCCTGCCTGAGGTTTTAGGGTTTGACATAAAAATCTGTGTTCAACCCAATCAATTTTATTAAATTCAAAATAATCGATACTGCACGTTTATATTTTTTATTATGAACGCGTCGGTCGCACTGCAGGCAATCACGTTTTATGCGTTAATATCGACGCTTAATTATGAAAATCTTTATCATATCACTATAATACAATCCGTGCAGTATTTTTAGCGTATTCAGGCGGTTTAATCCGACAAAAGTTTATTTGCAATCCAATCGGCTGAATTATTAAAATCAAAGACGCACTGTGCATGCCTTAGCAAAGGATGCAAACCCGGATTAAGGCAACTTATTCACGTATCCAAAGCGGTAATATATCGTTAAATTTTTGATATTATGTTGTTTTGACACAGCAATCCGTATTGTATCGGCTAATATTTTCTGTTTACTACCGCACATGCCTTCAGACGGTGATTTTCAATGAGCGTTTTAGCGGGGTAAACATATATATTGTTGTATATTTTCAATCTGATTCTTCCTGAAAAGCAAAAAAGGCAGGTTTGGGGCATGTTTGTATTATTTCGGTACGATACAAATAAAAATTGCGAATAAAACATTTTGTATCCTGACGCGAGGTATAAACGGGACAAATCCCTCATAGTTTATAAAAGAACAAACCTTTGGAGGGAATTTATGCAACAGTTCGACTTATACCGCGATATTTCCATGCGTACAAACGGAGATATTTATATAGGCGTGGTTGGCCCCGTACGTACGGGCAAATCCACGTTTATCAGCAAATTTATGCAGACTCTCGTTCTGCCTGCGATAAAGGACGTACACCGCAAAAAGCGCGTTACGGACGAGTTGCCGCAATCTGCTGACGGCAAAACTATAATGACAACTCAGCCCAAGTTCGTGCCGGACGAGGCTCAGACTGTAGAGCTGGGCGAAAATCTGAGGGCAAAAGTAAGGCTGATAGATTGCGTGGGGTATCTTGTCGACAATGCAGAAGGACATATTGAGGACGGCAAACCGCGCCTTGTGGATACGCCGTGGAGCGAAGAGAAGATGCCTTTTGAAAAAGCGGCGGAATACGGGACGAAAAAGGTCATGACAGACCACTCCACGATAGGCATTGTGGTAACGAGCGACGGCAGCGTAACCGAACTGCCGAGAAAAGCTTACGAAAAAGCCGAAGAGCGCATCGTAAACGAAATGAAGGAGTTGGGCAAGCCGTTTGCGATAGTTCTCAATACAAAGAAGGAAAAGGATGCTGACAGCAAAAAACTGGCGGCTAAACTGAGCGAAAAATACGGCGTTCCGGTAATTCTTCAAAACGTAATGCAGATGGGACAGGAAGAAATCGCACAGGTACTCAAAGCAGTGCTTATGCAGTTTCCCGTAGAAAGCATAGGCGTTGTGATGCCCAAATGGTTGCAGGCATTGCCGAGAGATAACGAGATTATATCTGACGTGATTGACAAGGTCGCGGCGGCATCCGACGCGGTAAAAATAATGGACGATTACGAAAAACTTTGCGGAGTGTTTGACGAAGACGAATATATTCAGAAAATCGCGCAGACAGACGTAGATTTCGGCAAAGGAAAAATCACGCTTGAGCTTTCTCCCGTACAAGGGCTGTTCTATCAGGTTCTGAGCAAGCAATGCGACCTGAAGATAGAAAACGACTTTGAACTCGTATCGTATATCAAATCTCTCGGCTTTGCAAAAAAGCAATACGACAAGCTGTCTGATGCGGTAAAACAGGCTGACGAGTTAGGTTACGGGGTCGTAGTGCCTGCAGACGACGATATGAATCTGGATGCGCCGGAGATTGTAAAACGCGGTTCGAGATACGGCGTAAAGCTCAAGGCGAGCGCACCGTCATATCACATTATGAAAGTAAACGTAGAAACAGAGGTCAATCCGATAATGAGCGAATCGCAGGACGAAAATATGCTCAAAGAGTGGCTGGAAGGTTTCGGTGAAGACAGCAAGGGGGTCTGGAAGACAAATATGCTTGGCAAATCGCTTGACAGCATAGCAAAAGACGGATTGACTGCAAAACTCGCGTCTATGCCTGCTGATACCAGACTTAAGCTGAGGAAGACTGTGAACAGGATAATAAATGAAGGAAAGGGCGGAGTGCTTTGCATACTTCTCTGACGACTTCAACCGATAAACGCATTTATTTGCGTTTATCGGTTTTAATATGAAGAATTCAATAACACGTCAGTCCGGTTGATTACTGATAATAAAAAAACAAAGAGAAAACAGAAAAGGCAGGTACGGAAAAATCAGAAAATAATTTAAAAGGCGAATAAACGCCTTGTTTATATTTTTGCTCCGGTATAGAGTTGTTTTGAAATTAATACTAATTAATAATAATTGATAATAATAAAATATAACAAAATTTTACATGTTTCACCAAAATTTTAATTTCCGCATAAGATATATTGTTCACTCTGAATTAAGGGTGGAAAAGGACGTGCAATATGTGTTATTCAAACGGTAATTGCGGCTGCGGATGCGGTGCGGGTTCTTGCTTTTCCTGTTCCGATTCCGCCTGCTGTAACAATTCTACTCGCAGCTGTTCGTGCGGCGGAGTTTCGGGTTGTTCCGATATGCCGTACTATGTCAACCCCTGCGGTTGGTACAGCGTAAACCGCGTCGCGGTTCTTGCGTTGGTAAGCCTTGAGTCTGACAGTTGCGGCTGCAATTCTTCTTCAAGCGGTATCTGCTGCTGAGAGCATAAAAACAAAGCGGGTCGGTTCAGACCCGTTTTTTATTTTGCAGAGATATGCGCAAATTTCGTGATATTGTCATATCTTATGTTTTATCTTTGCGGCTGTTTAAACGAAACAAATGTTGTTTCATATTTTGCCTGGTTTGTCATGAGGGATATTTATTAGATATGACTTTTGCGACTGTCTGCACGATTTTACGAATATCCGTGCAGATTCAGTATCGGTTGGAATTTTCAGGTTTGTTTTGTGAAATCTGATTTTGCGTTATCGGATTTTCAGCAGCAACAGGTATTGTCAGAAAGCGAGGATGCGCTTGTTCCGAGGCATTTTGAGAAAGCAAGGCAGCAGACTATAAGCGACATCGGGTCGCAGCAGTTTACAGCGCATTGAGAATTGTTTCCTGACGAGTAGCAGAGTAATGCAAGCAATAACAGATTGTTCATATTTCACCTCTTTTACAAAATAGGGCTGAATCTGACAAAAATTTTGATTTTTTTGCCGATTCATCGCTATATAATATGTTCATACGACGATATATATTCATAGGCATTATTGGCTTAGAGAAAAAACTTTTAAACGCGAGCATTAAATCGTTGCGCAATCGAATAAAAACGAAATGCCTTATAACGCCAAAACTAACATAAAGAGAGGAAAAGCTATATGATGTATGACAGCTGTCTGTCTATTACGGAGCAGCAGGAAAGGAGCATTTTGCGCAGTATGCCGCCCAAAGCGGCAACAGAAAATTTAGCGAGATTTTTCGACGTATTTTCAGACAATACGAGGCTCAGGATTCTGTCTGCGCTTTCGATGAAGGAACTTTGCGTGGCAGACCTGTCATTTATTCTGTCTATGAGGCAGAGTACCGTTTCTCATCAGTTGAGATTGCTCAAAGACGCGCGCATAGTCGACTGCCGCAGGGCAGGAAAACTGATACTTTACGCCGTGGTCAATCCGTATGTGAACGACGTGTTGCTTACGGGCGCGAAACAGTTTGCCCAGAGTGCAGGCTGATATATCTTGCGATATAATCGTGTTTGCGGTTTAAGGCAAATGCCGTGAGTTTTTGCTGAAAAGCAGCGAGATTTTGTCCTGTTCAGTCTGAGCTGAAAAGGGTATTTCCTGCGCACGGAAGATATATTTTAACAACATGTTTACTTCGCCGCTTTTGCGTGCAGGTCAAATTGCTTTATATTATCCTTTTAGTGTGATATAATTACGGGTATGAAACAATTGGAGCAAAAACTCAAAGACCTGCCTCACAAAAGCGGCGTTTATATTATGTACAACGAGGCGCGGCAGATACTGTATATCGGCAAGGCGCGCGACCTGTTCAAGCGCGTTCATCAGTATTTCGGCAATAAGGCAAACCGCACACAGAAAGTCATAAAACTCGTTGAAAAGATTTACGACCTCGATTATATCATTACCGCAAACGAGGTAGAGGCTCTTGTGCTTGAAAACAATCTGATAAAAAAGCACAAACCGCCTTATAATATTCTGTTAAAGGATGACAAAAGCTATCCGTTTATCAAAATAGATTTAAAAAAGCCTTATCCGCGTGTCGAGGTGGTCAGAAAGCTGAAGAACGACGGAGCGAAATATTTCGGACCGTATATGCAGGGGATAAGCACTCAGGATATTCTGGGGCTAATCAACAGCGCGTTCTGCGTACGTACCTGCAAGATGGACCTGACTAAAGTTCCTCAAAATCACAGACCGTGTCTGAACTATCACATAAAGCGTTGTTACGCGCCGTGTGCGGGGCTGATTTCGAGAGAAGAATACGACGCGATAATAAAAGAAATCGTCGCTTTTCTTCAGGGCAACGACAAAAAGATAGCAGAGGTACTTACCGCAAAAATGAAGGAGGCATCCGAAAGAGAAGAATACGAACTCGCTCTGACTTACAAACAGAAACTTCAGGTGCTTGAAAAGCTCGTCAGGAGGCAGGTGGGCGTACTTCCCAAGGATTTCGATATGGACGTTTTCGCCGTTGCGTCAAACGGACTCAATACCGTGGCTGCGGTCATATTCGTGAGAGGAGGCAAAATAGTTGGCGGCGACAAGCACGTGATAGAGGGCGTATCTCTCGACGAAGGCAGTGCGCTCTCCAATTTTATAATGCGGTTTTACGATATGACAGGCTATGTCGCAAGCGAAGTGATAACGTCCACACAGATAGAAGACGGCGACGTACTGAGGGAATATCTCAGCGAAAAAGCAGGCAGGAAGATAAACGTAATTTGTCCGCATCAGGGGGTAAGAAGGCAGCTTGCCGATATGTCGCAGGGCAACGCGCAGGATTATCTCGAAAAGTCGCTTTCTGTAAAAGAAAGAAAAGAGAACATGACTATGGGGGGAGTGATACAGCTTGCGGAGTATCTTAAGCTTGCAAAACTTCCCGTTCGCATGGAGTGTTACGACATATCGCACATAAGCGGCACAAACAAGGTCGCGTCAATGGTCGTATTTGTCAACGGTGAGGCAGAGAAGTCGCATTACCGCAAATTCAAGATAGAAACCGTTGAAGGGAACGACGATTTTGCCTGTCTACAGGAAACTCTCAGAAGAAGGCTTGCAGACATGAAGGAAAGGGCAGGCGACGTGAGCTTTTCTTCCCGTCCCGACCTTATCGTGATAGACGGAGGAAAGGGACAGCTCAGCAGCGTTATGGAAGTGGTTGCGGACTGCGATACGGAGGGTATAAATTTCATAAGCCTGGCAAAGAGAGAAGAAGAGGTATTTCTTCCGGGGCAGAGCGTGCCCGTAATCCTGCCCAGGGACAGTTACGCTCTCAGACTACTTCAGAGAATAAGGGACGAGGCGCACAGATTTGCGATAACTTTCCACAGAAATCTCAGAAAGACTTCGCAGACAAAGAGCGCGTTGCTTGCTATAGAAGGAGTGGGAAAAACGAGAGTAAAACTTCTTTTTGATTCTTTCAAGACGCTTGACAACATAAAAAAGGCGAGCATAGAAGAACTCACGGCGGTAAAAGGAATAGACCGGCGCACGGCAGAGAACGTATATGCCGCGTTCCGCAAAGATAGCGGCGATTAGTCAATCGTTTGACAAAACGGACGTTCGGTTATATTATAAATATGTGTGGGCATAAAAGTATTATTTTCAGTCCCGTGGCAGAAAGAGAAGGAATATGAAATACAAGGCAATTTTCAGCGATTTTGACGGTACGCTTTATTCAGACAATTACGAGGTGTCGCAAAAAAATATTGACGCTATTCACGATTACGAGGCAAGAGGAGGAAAGTTCTTCGTCGCAACGGGTCGTCTTTTTCAGGCGATTTATCCTCACGTTTCCTCACTCGGACTCAAAGGAGAGGTCATAGTCTATCAGGGCGGAGGAATTTTTGACATTGAGAGCAAAAAAGTCATCTGGCAACAGACTATCGACAACGCTACCGCAGTTGATTGTCTGAGAAAGCTTGAAGAAGAGGGCATTTCCGTAAATATGGTATACATAGACGACAAGTGTTACGGCACAGAGCCGCACCCTGCGATTGACCTCTTTTGCAAGATATGTAAGATAGGATGCGAGTATGTGGGTGAAAAGCTGTCTGATTACGTGGCGCGCACGGGCGCGACTCCCAACAAACTTCTCGCAATGGTAGAACCTGACAAAGCTCTGCCTCTTGCAGACAAATACCGCAAGGCGTATGACAAAAGGCTTGCGCTGATGCGTTCGCAGCCGTTTATGGTAGAGTTTACCGCTTACGGGCTGAGCAAAGGCGCGGCGGTCGAAAAAGTGTGCGCGATGCACGGATTGAAAAGAGAAGAGATTATCTGTATAGGCGACGCGGACAACGATATTCCGATGATAGAATATGCCGGGTTGGGAGTTGCCGTCATGAACGCTATGCAGACTACCAAGGACAGGGCGGACGTCATAGGCGTCAGCAACAACCACGACGCAATCGCGTGGGTAATAGAAAATTTCTGTAAGGACTGATTATGAAGGAGCAAGGCAACGTATTTGACAACGAATACGCTATCAGCGAAAGCGTAAAAATCAAAAATTTCTGTCAGGACTGCAATCTTGAGCTGTTGCAGGGCAACGAAACGGATTATATCACTTTCAGTTCCGGACTTCTCAACCGTCCGGGATTGCTGCTTGCGGGATTTGACGATTATTTCGGCGCAGGCAGAGTGCAGATGATAGGAAACGCAGAATATTATTATATCAAATCGCTGCCTGACGACAAAAAAGAACATGCGATAGAGATGTTGTTTTCAAAGCGCGTACCTTGCGTAATCTACACCCGCTCGATAAATCCCAGTTCTCTTGCGCTTGAGGTAGCGTCGAGATACAATATACCGGTATTCCTTTCGCACAAGACGACTACCGCGCTGAATACAGATATTGCAAACTATCTTGAAAAGCTGCTTGCGCCCATGAAGAGCGTGCATGCGACTTTGCTTGAGATAAGCGGTATAGGCGTGTTGCTGACGGGCAAGAGCGGACTGGGCAAAAGTGAAACTGCGCTTGAACTGATACACCGCGGACACAGGCTTGTAGGGGACGATGCCGTCATTGTAAGAAGGATAAACGACACTCTGACAGGCACCGCGCCGGAAAGAATAAAGTTTTTTATGGAAGTACGCGGCATAGGCATTATTGACGTCAGGAGCCTTTACGGCGTTTCGTCCGTTTTGCCGGACAAGAGCATAGATATGGTCATAGAGTTGAAACAGTGGAACGGAGATGCAGATTTCGACAGACTGTGCAACGAAGAAAAATACGAAGAGATTCTGGGAATAAGCGTGCCTAAGCTGACGCTGCCTGTAATGCCGGGCAGAAACCTTGCCGTCGTGGTAGAGGTTGCCGCACGCAACTACCGTATGAAAAAGATGGGATACGACGCGGTTGCGGATTTGCTTAAAAACCAGAAGAAAACGGGAGAGAGATGACAGATTACGAGAAGATGAAACTCGCAGAAAAATACGACGAGGACTGCGATTGCATAGAAGAGGAAGAAGACCTTGAAAGAGCAGAGCGTTACGAAAGCGATGCAGAGGCTTTCAAGAGGAGATACAAAGAGTTTTATACAGATATAAAACTCAGCCATAAGGAGGACTGGTGATATGTTGATGAATACTTTCTGGCAGGTTTTTTGCCTTGTCGCAGGTCTGGGTGCGGCGGTCGTCAGTCCTTTTATCGTAATGAAGACTTTCGGAAAATCGAGAGAGCGTGCTGAAAAATTCATGTACCGCCTGATGATTTTCGTGCTTGTTTACAAAATACTTCATTTTACGCTGATGCCCACGATATTCCGTCAGGACGCTGTCAAACTTATACCGGTAGAGATTAGTTCCGTCAGCTATTTTCTTATGCCTATCGCATATCTTTCAGGTTGGAAAGCCATCAAAGAAACGGGCAGATTCGTCGGCTTTTTCGCAGGACTCGTGCAGTTGCTTGCAATGAGCATATCGCCGTCGTCTTTCGTAAACAGCGATATGACAAATTTCACATTTATAGAAAGCATTATAATGCATTATTGCCTATACCTCGGCGGTCTTGTATGGAATTTTACCATTGAGCCGCTCAGATATAAGGATTTGTGGAAGGCTCTTGCAGGATTTTTGGTAATTCTTCTGTGGGGAACTCTCGCTGCATTTACCTGGAGATACGATTACGTCAACGACAAACCGGAAAACATCATGTTTATACAGGAGTGCGTGTTGCCTGAATTTCTGCTTATCCCCGGTTTTGACAAAAACCATCTCTTTATAATAGAATATCTGGCTGTATTCTTTGTCTATATAGCGATACTTTACAAGTTGTCAAGGCTTGCTTTCAAGAGAAGAAATCCGGAGCCGCGTTCTCCGTGGGGAGGCGGTTCATACAAAAAATATCTGAAGGAAAAAGACAGATTGCCGCTCAATTTTTACGGAATAAAAGAACACGTCGCTTATTATCTGCCTATAATAGAGGCGAGGGACGAAGGAAAAACGGCAGAAAAGACTCCTGCGAGGACACAATAAAATCCGTCGCGGCAGTTTTTGTCATACGCAAATAATCGCAAATCAAACATCGCAAGATTCTGAGTAACGGGGACCTTGCGATTTTTTATAAACCGGGAAATCCAAAATATAGCTATGACTGTTTCAAACATATTGAATACATCAAATATAAGAAAAAATACATAACAGTAATTACACTTACAGTTATAAGCAGCAGTATTGACAATTGATTTTCAAGGTAGTATAATAAAGAAAAAAATAAACGGAGCGTTATTTCTATGGCAGATAAGAAAAAATCCGGCGGTGCAAAGGGATTTTTGCGAGGTTTCGGGCTGTTTGCGACGATAGTCGGGCTTATAGCCGCGGCGGTCGGCATAGCGTTGCTTATGACTGACAGCGTAGCGGAAGATAAGATAAAATTCGGATTGTCGATTGCTGGTATCGCGGTGGCATTTGTAGGAGCGGTGTTGATTCTCATCGGCGTCAGGAAGTCAAAGGACGAGGACGAGGCGGCTGCGCCTATAAATTGTATGTATTGCGGAGAGCCTAATCCTCCTGCAAGCAAATATTGCCGTAAATGCGGCAAACCGCTTGTGAAAAAATGCGTGAACTGCGGCGCGGTACTCGATATGGACGCAAAGTACTGCAATACCTGCGGTGTAAGAGTGAGAAAGGATTCTTAAAAAACAAACGCCTTAAAAAAGGCGTTTTTTTTATTGATTTTATTCGACGAGGTTGTCGTGTATAAGCTCGTAAATATTCAATGCTTTGTCCGACCAGTGTTTGAAAATCCATTTTGCGGTATTGCGGTTCTGGACGTTGAGTTTGAGTTCGAGAAGAGGGACGGTAACGCTCTCTATCTTCAGAACAACGGTATACGTGCCGTCTGAATTTTTGTAGTAGTCAGAGGAGTAATCCTGTTTTCTTCTGTATATCAGTCTGTTTGCCTTCACGTGTTCGGTAATACTGTCGCGAAGAGAAGAGGGGATATGAGTATAAAAATGTTGCAGACACTCTCTGCCGTCGCTGGTTATTGAGTAATGCGCCACAGAGCCGCGGGGAGAAACGTTTGTCAGAAAATCGCTGGACGCAAGTTCAGAAAAACTTTCTTTTGCGTCTATGTAAGCGAGCCACTCGTTGGAAACCGCCATTTCAATTATTATATCCTCTTTCATTGCAACTTCCATTTTATCGAAGATGAAGAGAAGGATTACTTTGTTTAACGCCTTGGTGTCAAGCATAATCAGACGTAGATAAACGGAGAAAGCTGTTCAAGAAGGTCGTCGCAGTCCTGGCTGTAAATTTCAAGGACTACAGGTCTGTTGAGGTCAAGGGAGAAGAGTCCGAGTATGGATTTTGCGTCAACGACATAGCGGCCGCTCCTCACGTCTGCGTCGTAATCGTATGAAGAAATGATGTTGACGAATTTTTTAACGCTCTCTGTTGTGTTGAGCAACAAGCTTACTGATTTCATGTGTACACTCCGTTCATAAAAGAATATGTTCTATGTTATTATAAATTAATTTAAGAGGATTTTGCAATGATTTATGCGTTTTTCTCTAAATTTTACATTATGTGTATTATCGTAGTGAAATCGCGTTCTTTCATATTATTCTGGTCCGGTATCCCTTGCAATAATTGCGGTTTAATAGTATAATATAAAAATAAAGGGTTATGGCGCAATCAGCGCAGGGAAGGATTTTATGGCAAACGAAAGCGTACAGCAGGTGTATACCGGGTTCGTCGCGAGGTGCAACGACTTTACAAAAGGCAGATTTATTATGGCAGGAAATGCCATAAAGGGTCTTTTGCGTTATCTTGCGTCCAATCCGTCCCTGATGGGATACGTTGCAAAGTGTAATACCGGCGTCGACTACAAGAAAGAATTTCAGGCTGCGATAGTGGGCAATTCATTTAAGTTGCCGCCGTCTTCGAGGGGAATCGTCGCGCTTGTAACGGGTCTGTTGTACGAGTTTGACAGAGGCACTCAGAGCTTTCACAAGTTTCTCAAGACGTTTTTCAGGTCAGACGACATCGACCAGTCGTTCAGGATGTTCTGCAACAGCGTCATTACGGCATACGTGCTTGCGTTCAAGAACGTACTCGACGATAAAGAGGACGAAAAGTCCGCACGTTTCGGCGAGGGGGATTTTGTCGTCCAGGACATAGTAAAAGAAAACGTTGTGCCTTATATAACTTCGCTTACGGAACTCGTCGTTTCTGACGACAGATTGTCAGACGAAACAAAAGACGATTATATCACGATGCTTGAGGGGCTTTATTATGCGTTTGAAATAGCGAGCGCAAAGATGGTCAAGGTGGTATGGCTGGGACTGAGGTCTGTTATGGAAGGCTACCGCAATGCGTATTCTTATCTCGACGGCATGCAGGCATTGATGCAGGCTTACGCTCTGATATGACGTCAGAATTGCTGAAAACGGCTTTTCTGACAAGCTGATGTAAGAAAAACAGTTGAAAACTGACGGATTTTCGTACAAAAACGTAAAATCCGTCTTTTTTATTGCCAAAGCATACCCGCAACTGATACAATATATAAACAATCGAAGAATCCGGAGGATTTATGCAGGAAGATAACAACGGCTTTGCTATGCAGGAAGGAGCCGCAGAACAGTCGACTGAACAATGTGCCGTCGGACAAGCCTCTCAAGGGCAGACGACAGAGGTCGCAGAAGGAAAGGAAGTAAAAAAACATAAAGGTTTTACGGGAAAGATAGGGTTCGTCCTTGCTGCGGCAGGTTCTGCTGTAGGACTGGGTAATCTGTGGAGATTTCCTTATCTTGCGGCAAAATACGGCGGCGGCATATTCTTGCTTTGTTATATCGCACTTGCCGTTACGTTCGGTTTCAGTCTGCTCGTGCTTGAAATAGCGATAGGCAGACTTACCGGTAAGGACGTTATAGGTGCGTTCGGCAAACTCAACAAAAAGACAAAATGGTTCGGATTTGTTTCGCTGATAGTACCCGTAATGATTGTTCCGTATTACTGCGTGATAGGCGGCTGGGTTACAAAATATCTTTTCGCTTATATAAGCGGGGACGGTACGACAGGTATGATGACGGGAGAAAACGCGTCGCTTTATTTCAGCAACTTTATTTCTTCGCCGTGGGAACCTATCGTATTCTTTATCGTGTTTGCATTGCTTTCTTTTGCCGTGGTCATTTTCGGCGTTCAGAAAGGTATAGAAAAGATAGGCAAGATACTTATGCCCATGCTGGCAGTGCTTTCTGTGGGACTTGCGATTTTCGCCATGTGTCAGAAAGGCGCGCTTGAGGGCGTCAAGTATTTCCTCGTGCCTAAAGTTGAAGGCGTAAACATCGCAGAGGTTTTCCTGGCGGCTCTGGGACAGTTGTTCTATTCGATGTCGCTTGCGATGTGTATAATGATTACTTACGGCTCGTATATGAAGAAGAATACCGATATTCAGAAGTCCGCAAGGCAGATAAGCGTTTTCGACACTTGTTTCGCAATCGTGGCAGGACTTATCATCATACCTTCTGTATTCGCGTTTTCTTCAACTCCGCAGGACGTTATGCAGAGCAGCGGACCCACGCTTATGTTCGTGGCTTTACCCAACGTATTCAGCCAGATACCGGGCGCAGGGATTATAGGCGCGCTCTTCTTCCTGCTGGTACTTTTTGCGGCATTGACTTCCGCAATCTCTCTTATAGAGGCGATAGTTGCCGTTTTGAGAGAGAATCTGGGTATGAAGAGGTGGCAGGCATGTCTTGTGGTGTTCGGTATAGTCCTTCTTCTGGGAATACCGTCTTCTCTCGGATTCGGCGTACTTAAGGCTCTTTCGATAGGGGATATGACTTTGCTCGACATTTTCGATTATGTCAGCAACAGCATACTGATGCCGATTGTTGCTATAGGCACTTGCATAATTGCCGGATATTTCGTAAACTTCAGGGCGATAAAGGACGAGATAGGACTCAAAGTCAACAGCTGGCGCGACAAGTATTTTTCGGTAATGATAAAAATTATCGCGCCCGTGTGCATGTTGCTTATTCTCATATTCAACATAATCGGACTGTGAGATAAATATAGGTTTAAGCGTCGCAGAGTATTCAACCGAACCGCGCTTATGTTTTGTCTGTTTCTGCAATATCCGGTTGGTATTATTCCGGCAGAGAGCAGAGATAAACAGGCGGTTAGGGGTATATACCGTATATGCTGCAGAGCGAATATTTGCTTATGATATAAAAACGCGTCCCTTGCACAGGGGCGCGTTTTGAATTTTAAAGCTTTATTCTGCTTTCAGAGTCTTGCACAATCCGTATTGATTTTAAATCAGCCGTGTTGTCCGGGGGTTTCGAGAGGAACGGGATGGTCCAGGCTTTCGAGATAAGCGAGAGTAGTTTTTACGCATCCGTCTATTCCTATCAGACCGCTGTCGAGGCAGAGATGGTGATTTTCTGCCATGCCCCATTTCTGATATGTGTAAAACTCGTAATATTTTTTGCGTTTCTTGTCGATTTTTTTGACGTGAGCCTCCATTTTTTCAGGTTCTATGCCCAGGTTGAGTGCGTTTTTGCGAGCGACGCGTTTTTTCAGGTCTGCGTGTACGTAAATTTTTACGGAATCTTCGAGGATAGCGTCCGCACATCTTCCAAGTATTACGCAGGGACCTTTTTTTGCGATTTCTTTTATCGCGTTGCTCTGTGCGATATAAATCTGGTCAGACATCGGCATAAAGTAGGTAGAGTAGAAAACGCCGGAAAGCATCGACGGCGCACTTTCTTCGTGATGCTGAAGAAATTCTTCGCACATTGCCGTTCCCTGTGCGGCAAGAGCAATCAGCTCTTTGTCGTAAAATGGAATATTCAATGCCTGAGCGAGTTTGATTCCGAATTCTCTGCCGCCGCTGCCGAACTGACGGCTGATTGTGATAACCTTATCCATATCTCCACTCCTTATCGTATAAGTATTCTAATTATATTAAAACACCCTCAGGGCAGGTTGTCAATACGGGTTTTGAAAAAACGGTGCATAATTTTGCAAAAAATATTAATATTTACTAAGAAATTTCCTGTTTTAGTTTGCATATACGCTGCGGTAAGAATAAAAATTCCTCTTTAGTTTAAGAATCTTATTTCATGCAGACAAGCCTCAGATTTAAAAAATTTCGAGAAAAAGCAGATTGTTTTGCGAGTAAATGATAAAAATTCAACAATGGAAAAATTCAACGCGGAGCAAAGCAAAAATATTATAAATTTCTGCGTGCCGCCTGAGCTTTGCCCGGTTTGCCCAAAATTTCAGGTACGAGTTACACGTTTTTGTGGGAACAGGCATGTTTACTGTGCGACAACTGTTGCACCGTATCATATACAAAAATTTAGTCACTACCGCTTATATTCAATAATAAAGGCAGAAACCGTCGCGCAATATATTCATAAAAAATTGCCGCTGCCGCTCGTAAGCAATTTAAAAACTCAGCAACATTTGCGCTGTATATGCATAATAAAACTCCTGCTGCCGTTTATGTGGCATTTAAAAAGGCAGCAACCGTTACTTGCATATGTATAAAGAGAAAAATGCAGCCGAAAATACCGATAAAATCACAACTTTTTTTGCGAGATTTAAAAATTAGTATTGCCTCAGTCCTTCCTCTTTGCTATACTTATGCTATACGGCAGACTTTTTCGGTCGTATTTTCGGAGGTAATATGAAGGATTTGCGCGATTGTTTCGTTATGAACGACGGCAACAAAATACCCTGCGTCGGTTTCGGTACTTTTAAAATACCTGACGGGGATGCGACTTACGGATGCGTAAGAGAGGCTCTCAAACTGGGATACCGTCATATAGATACGGCATTTGTTTACGGCAACGAGCAGAGCGTCGGCAAGGCAGTTGCCGACAGCAAGATACCCAGAGAAGAGATTTTTGTAACAAGCAAGCTTTGGGGTACTGACAGAGGATATAAGAGTGCGCTTGAAGGTTTTGAAAAGTCAAGGAAAAATCTGGGACTCGACTATATAGACCTCTTTCTTATCCACTGGCCGGCAAACGCTAAGAATTACAGCGACTGGCAGCAGATAAACTGCGATACATGGAAGGCTTTTGAAGAAATCAAGGCAAGCGGCAAGGTGAAGAGCATAGGACTTTCCAACTTTCTGCCGCATCATATACTCAGTATCCTTGAAAAATGCACAGTGAAACCTGCCGTAGACCAGGTCGAAATGCATCCCGGTTATCCGCAGTTCGACGTCATCGCTTTCTGCAAAGAAAACGACATACTCGTGGAGGCGTACAGACCTTTGGGAAGAGGAGAGGTTCTCGTAAACGAAGAGTTTGTCGCCATGGCGCACAAGTACGGTAAAACGCCTGCGCAGCTTGCGGTAAGATGGGCTTTGCAACACGGCGCGGTGCCGCTGCCGAAGTCCGTGAGAGGAGATAGGATGGCAGAAAACGCCGATGTGTTCGACTTTGAAATATCTTTATCCGATATGTATTTTATAGATTATATGCATCCTTTCGGCGGCAGAGGTCAGCATCCTGACGAGGCGGATTTCTGATAATTCTTAACGCAGACGGTGAAATACGAACAAATTTAATCCGCTCTTCAAAAGGGCGGATTTTTTATAGGTCGGAATAGCCCGGCAAATTAGTTTTCAAACCCTGCAAACAAGTTTTCAAGCCCGACAAATTGGTTTCCAAAAATAAATTGTTTATTTTAAGTGTAGAGATGTCATTTCTTTTGAGCTATTTATCGTTCTTTATTGACACGGTGATTGAAAGTGTGATAGTATTTATGAAAACGGATTACGGAAGAAGGCTATGTACGGTTTTGCATTTGTTGAATCTGAAAGAGAGAATATTACATACGGCAAGTCTTTTTCCTTTTTGTTTTTCAATTGAGTTTATCACAGCCTTTCAGGGTTGTGATTTTTTTATAAGGAGGCTTTTATGCAGGAAAAGACAAAGTCCAACGTCTTTGTAAAGGCGTGGAACGCGATTAAGCTTGAGAACGGCAAAGAATATCTTCTTGCCGTACAGCATCTTTTCGCAATGTTCGGAGCAACGATACTGGTACCCCTTCTTACGGGCATGAACGTATCCGTCGCCCTCGTAACGGCAGGTCTTGGTACGTTGCTGTTCCACCTTGTTACAAAAGGCAAAGTGCCGGTATTCCTCGGTTCGAGCTTTATGTTCATATCGTGTGTTGCGATGTACACCCTCGGTCCGGACGGAATCCCCACGCAGGAAGGAGTTCAGACTGCTCAGGCAGGTATAATATTTGCGGGACTTCTTTATCTGGTTTTCGCACTCTGCGCATATTTTCTCGGCGCGGAGAGGATAAAGAAAGTATTTCCTCCCGTCGTTACCGGTCCCGTAATCATACTTATCGGTCTTGGTCTTGCAAGTACGGGTATAAACGACGCCAGCGGTGCAAACGCGGCAGAAGGATTCGGTCCCACATGGCTTTGCTGGCTTATCGCAGCGTTTACCGCGGCAATAGTCATACTGTTCAACGTGGTAAAATTCAAGAAGAACAAAGTGTTCAAAATTTTCAACATAATACCTATTCTGGTAGGTATAGCGTGCGGATATCTGCTTTGTGTAATCCTGCACTTCTGCGGCGCGATAGAAATGGATTTCAGCGGTATCGTTTCCGCTCACTGGTTCAATATACCGTATGTTTCAAAAGACGTCAACGGAATACGGTTTTTCAGTCTGCCCAGCTTTAAAAACTGGGGTGCGGTACTGTCGATAGCGATTGTCGCGATAGTTCCTTTTATGGAGCATATCGGAGATATTACGACAAACGGTGCGGTAGTAGGCAAAGACTTCTTCAAGGACCCCGGTCTGCACAGAACGCTTTTGGGTGACGGTGCAGCAACCATACTTGCAGGTTTCTTCGGCGGTCCGTGCAACACGACTTACAGCGAAAACACGGGTGTTCTTGCGACGACGGGCAACTACAATCCCAAAATCCTCAGATGGACGGCGGTATTTGCAATATTCCTGGGATTCTTCGGCAAATTCGGCGGATTTTTGCAGACGATTCCCGTACCCGTGCGCGGCGGTATAGAGATAATTCTTTACGGTATGATTTCCGCGATAGGTCTGCGTACGCTTGCGGCGTCCAAAGTCGATATGACAAAGTTCCGCAATATCATAGTCGTCGCGCTTATACTTGTAATAGGAATAGGCATAGTCGTAAACGGCGGTATCAATATCACGTTCTCCGAAACGGTAAAAATGAACCTCTCCGGCGTATTCGTTGCAACGATAGTCGGTATTATTGCCAACACCGTTCTGCCCAAGATTAAGAACGAAGTGAGAAACATGGGCAGCGAAGAGGACATTGCGGCTGCGAAGATAGCTTACGGCGAAGTGGACGCGCCCGTGGAAACTGGCGAAACGGCAACAGGAAATGCGGCAGAAGAACTTGCAGTATGCGAAACGGCAGAGGCGGAAATGCATGTCGACGCAGCACCTGCAGAAGATGCTGAAGAAAGTGCGAAGGCGAATATTGCAGAAGAAAATGCCGCAAATCCAGAAGTGGAAAATGACGGCAAGAGCGAAACTGCGGACGATACGACGTCTGACGCGCAGAAAGCCGCGCCTGCCAAGAATAAGCGCAGAAAATAATCGGTTTTTATTCAATGCGACCCTCTGAAGAAGAGGGTCGTTTTTTTACGGATTGACTTATCTGTCGCATTGTTTTATAATAAAAATGCGGACGCGGACAGGGTCTGCAAATCTGTAGTAGCGAGGAAATTATGACCAAATTTTTGTCTGTAACTGCGTGCGTGATTCTCGCGCTCATCGCGTTGATTTTAATCGTTCTTATCTGTTACGTATGTTATGTAGGCTTGTCTTACGAAAGGATTCCCGATAATACAGAGCTTGAAATAGAAAATAATCAGAGCAGAAAAGTGGCTTTGAATACAGAGTATTCAATCGCTACTTACAACGTGGGATTCGGTGCGTACAATCACGATTTCTCTTTCTTTATGGACAGCGGAAAAATGAAAGACGGCACTGATGTGACAGGCAAGAACAGCAAGGCTGCAAGCAAAGACGTTGTGATGACGAACACAAACGGGTCTGCCGAGCTGATTGCAAAAGGGGATTACGACTTTGTACTGCTCCAGGAAGTGGATATAAATTCCACACGCAGCTATCACGTTAATCAGTACGAACTATTCAATTCTTCGTTCGGCGAAAATATGACACGTACGCTGGGCATCTGTTACGACAGCGCGTTTTTGTTCTATCCGCTGACAGACCCGCACGGCAAAAGTCTGACGGGACTTGCGTCGTACAGTAAATTCGAGATGGCGTCCTCTTTGAGAAGACAGTATCCGCTTGCGACCGATTTCAGCAAATATTTCGACCTGGACAGATGTTTTGTGGTAATGCGTTATGCTCTTGAAAACGGCAAAGAACTTGTTGTCGTAAACAGTCATATGTCGGCTTACGACAAGGGAGGAACTATCCGTCAGCAGCAGCTGGAGGTGCTCAACGAGTTTCTGACAGGAGAGCAGCAGAAAGGCAATTACGTAATAGTCGGAGGGGACTTCAATCACGATATCGCGCACAGCGACGGTATGTTTGAATCGCAGCAGTTAAGACCAGGCTGGGTGTACACGCTGACCAGCGACGACCTCGTAACGGGATTCAGCTTTGTCGCGGCAACAAACGCGCCCACGTGCAGAAGTACGGATATACCTTATGAAAAGGGAGTGAATTATACGGTCGTGCTTGACGGATTTATAGTTTCGGACAATATTGAGGTTACCGAGGTTGTCAACATAGACAATGACTTTACCTTCAGCGACCACAACCCGGCGACAATGAAGTTTATCCTCAAATGAGTCTGCCTGAAATTGGTGTAACCGCGGTTTTTGCGACAATGACCGTTTTGACCTTTATATTGTTTGCAGCAGACAAATTCAGGGCAAAGCACGGGAAGTGGAGAATACGGGAATCCGTATTGCTGGGGTGTGGATTTCTGCTGGGCGGAGTAGGCGGATTGCTGGGTATGGCAATATGCAGACACAAGACAAAACACGCGAGATTTCTGATTCTTATGCCTTTATTTGCGTTGCTTTCCCTTATTGTCGTAGCGGCGACGTATGCGTTTACCTGAGATAATCGGACCGGTTGCCGGTACGTTTGGGTATCGCTGTTTTAATAATATTTCACAAAGTAGGCAAATTGTTTATATGATTGAATACACTGTGTTTACGCTGTTTAGGAATTTCACAAAACGGTATGAGATAATGCAAAAAAGAGTTGCAAAAACCGGTTTTCATCAAAATTTTATCGCAGACAAACAGAATATATCTGGATATTTCACATTGAAAAAGCATAGGAGAAGGCGGATATATTCTGATAAAAAGCAATAGGGCAGGGCAGAAAAAAGCGTTTGAATACAGAAAGAATAGAGTTTATACAACAAAAAACTTCATACCGCGCGGTATGAAGTTTTTCTTTGTAAATTTCTTTTTGAGCTTAAGCCGTTGTCTGTTAAGCCATAGCCTTTTCGACTGCGACTGCGCATGCAACGCTTGCGCCTACCATCGGGTTGTTGCCCATACCGATAAGACCCATCATTTCGACGTGAGCAGGAACTGAAGAGGAGCCTGCAAACTGAGCGTCGCTGTGCATACGTCCCATGGTGTCGGTCATGCCGTAGCTTGCAGGACCTGCCGCCATGTTGTCCGGGTGAAGGGTACGACCGGTACCGCCGCCGCTTGCAACGGAGAAGTATTTCTTGCCGTTTTCGACGCACCATTTCTTGTATGTGCCTGCAACGGGGTGCTGGAATCTGGTGGGGTTGGTTGAGTTGCCGGTAATGGAAACGTCAACTTTCTCGTGTTTCATGATTTCAACGCCTTCGACGACGTCGTCTGCGCCGTAAACTCTGACTTTGCTGCGTTCGCCGTTGCTGTAAGCCGTCGTGTTGACAATCTTAAGCTCGCCGGTGTAGTAGTCGAGTTTTGTCTGAACGTAAGTGAAACCGTTGATACGGCTGATAATCTGCGCAGCGTCTTTGCCAAGGCCGTTCAGGATGACCTGAAGAGGCTCTTTTCTGACGGTGTTGGCGGTACGTGCGATACCGATTGCGCCTTCAGCGGCAGCGAAGGATTCGTGTCCTGCGAGGAAAGCGAAACACTTTGTCTGTTCTCTGAGCAGCATAGCTGCGAGATTGCCGTGTCCAAGACCGACTTTACGCTGGTCTGCGACAGAACCGGGGATGCAGAAACTCTGCAGACCGATACCGATAGCCTCAGCCGCGTCGCTTGCCTTCTTGCAATTTTTCTTGATAGCTACCGCGCAACCGACGGTGTAAGCCCAGACCGCGTTTTCAAAAGCGATAGGCTGGATGCCTTTTACGATGCTTTCGACGTCAATGCCTTTATCGAGGCAGACTTTTCTGGCGTCTTCCAGGTCCTTTATGCCGTATTCGGCAAGGCACTTGTTGATTTTGTCTATTCTTCTTTCATAACTTTCAAACGTAACTGCCATAAGTCAAAACCTCCTTATTCTTTGCGCGGGTCGATTTTCTTGACCGCCTCGTTATATCTGCCGTAGTTCTTGGTATGCTTTTTGACAGCCTCGTTTGCGTCCATACCGTTTTTGATGTCTTCCATCATTTTGCCGAGGTTTACGAACTCATAGCCGATGACCTGATTGTCAGCGTCAAGGCCGATGTGGGTAACGTAACCTTCAGCCATTTCGAGATAACGGACGCCTTTAGCGTTGGTGCTGTACATAGTGCCTACCTGAGAGCGCAGACCTTTGCCCAGGTCTTCGAGGCCGCTGCCGATGTTAAGACCGTTTTCAGAGAAAGCGGACTGAGTACGACCGTAAACAATCTGTAGGAACAGCTCTCTCATAGCGGTGTTGATAGCGTCGCAGACAAGGTCGGTATTAAGAGCCTCAAGGATGGTCTTGCCGGGCAGGATTTCAGCCGCCATAGCAGCGGAGTGAGTCATACCTGAGCAACCGAGAGTTTCGACGAGAGCCTCTTCGATAATGCCGTTTTTGACGTTGAGCGAAAGTTTGCACGCACCCTGCTGAGGAGCGCACCAGCCTACGCCGTGGGTGAAACCGCTGATGTCCTTAATCTCTTTCGCCTGAACCCATTTGGCCTCTTCGGGGATAGGAGCCGGACCGTGATTTGCGCCTTTGGTGACTTTGCACATATTCAGAACTTCACGTGAATATTCCATTAGGAAAATCCTCCTTAAAAATTTCTTGCGTCGAGTGAATTATATCATACCGTGAAAAAAATATCAAAGTATTTTATATATATCGCCAAAAATTTACACGTTGCGCGCGGGAAGATAAGAATTAAAGAAATTGTGTCTTCTGACCAGTAACTTGTCAGGGCAGAGAAATCTTTGTTTTAATGCTGCAACAAATGCGTATTTTGCAGGGCAGGGTGTAAAGCGGTATCGGATAAACAAAGAGCGTCGTAGAGGAATCGGCCGTGCGACGCAAAAAAGTTAAAAATTGCCGGACGATAATGAAAAAGGCAAAACTTTTGTCGTCCGGCGTATAATTTTTTAATTTGCTCAAAAGCAGGCAAAATCACAGCGGCAGAGAAATCTTTGTCGTACCTATTGCATAATACTCGTAAACGTCGTTTTCGTCCGTGCGGTTATTTTTGATGCTGAGTACTATTTTGTCTTCTCCGGAGCAGTCGAGAGTAACGTCGTAATCGTTGAGGTCGCCGAAAAGTGAAGAAGAATTCTGGTTGAAATCTTCAGAAAAATCGGTTTCGTTATAGTCTGTGCCGAAGTAGTTCTGATAAATCTGTCTGTAAGCCTGTTTAAAAAACACTTCCGGGCTGACGGAAAAAGTCTGTTTTTTGCCGTTTATTTCCGCAAACTGAGAGGGGTCAAGTTTGTTATATATCAGACCGCATGCGGTTTCGACAGAGTTTAGATATTTGTCTTTATCGGCAGAATCGATGTCTTTCCACGCGCCTTCTGAATATTCTCTGACGCCGTTTCCTTCAAACACGTAATAGATAGTATTCGTATATGAATCTGTCAGGTAAGTCGAAGAATAATAAAGCGTTTCGCCTTTTTTCTCGTATCGCATCAGACTGCCCGGTTTGACGTTTGTTTTAAGAGTGAAATTGTCTAAAGATACGAAGTCTTCCGGTGTGTAATTTGTATAAGCGGATTCACCTTTTTCGCATCCCCATAATGCAGTTGCTGCGACTATCAGAAGGAGTATTGCGAGTAAAAGCAGATAATTGTTGTTTCTCTTCATATTGCACCTCTCTTTGAGTTAATCTGCGCGTAAATCACAAAAGTATGCGATAATCGCTCAAAGTTGAAGAAAAGTTGAAAAACAGTCCTGACATTTGAATAAAAAAAGAAAATATCGTTTTACAATGCAAAAAAAGGGTGGTATAATTATTGCAAACGTATATTTGACAAAGGAGATTAATATGAACGGCACGAACATAATGGACACGCTGAAAGCCAGAGGTTTTATCAAACAAGTGGTTTTCGAGGACGAGCTTTACGAATTGCTTGGCAAGGAGAGCGTACCGTTTTATATAGGTTTTGACCCTACCGCGGACAGTCTTCACGTCGGACACTTTCTTGCGCTGATGGCAATGAGCCATATGCAGAAAGCGGGACACAGACCCATAGTCCTGATAGGCGGCGGTACGGGCAAGATAGGCGACCCGTCGGGCAGGACGGATATGCGCCGTATGATGACCAACGAAACGATTAAACACAACTGCGAGTGCTTTAAAAAGCAGATGTCGAGATTTTTCTCGTTTGATGGCGAGAACGCGGCAATCATGGTAAATAACGCTGACTGGCTGGACAATCTCAACTTTCTTGAGTTTATGAGAGATATCGGCGCAAACTTCTCTGTCAACAAGATGCTGACGGCAGAGTGTTTCAAGACGCGTATGGAAAGAGGACTTTCTTTCTTCGAGTTCAGCTATATGCTGCTGCAGGCGTACGACTTCCTCTATCTGTTCAAGCATTACGGCTGCAAACTTGAGTGCGGCGGCGACGACCAGTGGTCCAACATACTTGCAGGCGCAGACCTGATAAGAAGAAAAGAGGGCGCGCCCGCTTTTGCGATGACTTTCGCGCTGCTTACCACCAGCGAAGGCAAGAAGATGGGCAAGACTCAGGCGGGAGCGGTATGGCTTGACCCTGCAAAGACTTCTCCCTACGATTTCTATCAGTACTGGAGAAACACAGCGGACGCAGACGTGGAGAAGTGCCTCAAACTGCTCACGTTTATGGACCTTGACGAAATTGCGGAACTTTGCAAATACCGTGACGAAAGAATAAATGCGGCAAAAGAAAGACTTGCTTACGAAGTTACCGCCATCGTTCACGGCAAAGACGAGGCTGACAAGGCGCAGGCTCAGGCGAGAGCGGCTTTCGGCGGACAGGGCGACGATATGCCTGAGGCGGTCGTTGCGAAAGGCGTAAACAACATTATCGATATCATGTGCGCGGTCGGCGTCTGCAAATCGAAGAGCGAGGCGAGAAATCTGATTACCGGCGGCGGCGTAAAGGTCGACGAAGAAAAGGTCGAAGGTTTTGACTATACGGTAAGCGACGAAAAACTGGCTCAGGGTGTAGTGCTGCACAAGGGCAAAAAAGTACACGTAAGGGTAAAGGCTCAATGAATTGTTCCTACTACTGCGTAAAAGACAGGAGTGAACACGAAATCGTGATAAACAAATCACGGTTCATCACGACTCTCGTTCCGGTTGAAAACGCAGAGCAGGCATTTGAAGAGATAAAGAAAATATCAAAGAAATATTCTGACGCGACGCACAATTGTTATGCGTTTATCTCCAACAGAGAGAATACCGAACAACGGTTTTCCGATGACGGAGAACCTCAGGGTACGGCAGGCGTACCTATGCTGGAAGTGCTGAAAAAGCGCAATTTCCGTATGTTGCTTGCGGTCGTAACGAGATATTTCGGCGGCATAAAACTGGGAGCGGGCGGACTTGTCGGAGCGTACTCGAGAAGTGTTGCGGAGGCTCTCGACAACGCAGACATCGCGCTATATGAATACGCGAGATTTATAAGCGTGAAATGCGATTATTCTCTCTATCGCAACGTATCTGAAGAGATAGAAAAAAGCGCGCAGATAGTGAGTATCGATTACGGCGAAGGCGTATGCCTGAATTTTGCGGTAAAGTGCGATATCGCCGACGCGCTCAAAGAAAAACTGACTGACATATCCTCAGGGAAAGCTGCGATAACGGACACGGGCAGCGGATATTTCGGTTTTGACAAATAAGAAAACAAAAAACGGGGTGTTTTTTATGAAAATAACCAAATCTGAAGTTTTAAAGCAAAAACCCGACTTTTCCAAACTCGGTTTCGGAAAGTATTTTACAGACCACATGCTGGTAATGGAATACGAAAACGGCGCGTGGAAAGAACCCGAAATCGTACCGTATGCGTCTTTCCCGATGGCTCCTGCAACCAACGTGCTGCATTATGCTCAGAGCATTTTTGAGGGCGCAAAGGCTTATAAGAACGAAGAGGGCAAGATTACGGTTTTCCGTATAGACGACAATTTCGTCAGGATGAACAATTCCGCAAAAAGGATGTGCATGCCTCAGTTTGACGCAAACGTGGTCAAGCCTGCTCTCTTTGAGTTGCTCAAACTGGAAAGCGAGTGGATTCCCACAAAACCCGGCACCGCGCTCTACATACGTCCGTTCATGTTTGCAAACGAAGAAGTTCTCGGCGTTCACGCAAGCAAGAAATACGTGTTCTGCATAATCCTTTCGCCTGTAGGAAGTTATTATGCTCACGGGCTTGAACCCACAAAAATATTGGTCGAGGACACTCTTGTCAGAGCGTTTATAGGCGGTACCGGAGAGGCGAAATGTTCGGGCAACTACGCTTGCTCTCTGCTTGGCGGCGAAAAGGCAAACGCTCTCGGTTACGACCAGGCTCTGTGGCTGGACGGTAAAGAGCATAAGTACGTCGAAGAAGTGGGCAGCATGAACATCTTCTTCGTGATAGGCGACGAAGTCGTAACTCCTCAGCTTGTGGGAAGTATCCTCCCCGGCATAACGAGAAAGAGCTGCCTCGAAGTGCTTAAGAAGTACGGTTATAAGGCAAGCGAAAGAAGAATTTCGATTGACGAAGTAGTCAAGGCATATGAGGACGGCACTCTCAAAGAGTGTTTCGGTACGGGTACGGCGGCAGTCATTTCACCTGTCGGAGTTATCGGATACAAGGGTAAGGATATGGTAGTCAACGGCGGCAAAATGGGCGAAATCACAGCGTTCCTTTACGACAAGATTACAGGTATTCAGCAGGAGAAATACGCTGACGAGTTCGGCTGGGTAACTCAGATTAACTGATTGATTTCAATCAAAAAACGATATAAAACACGGGCGCAAAATTTCTGCGCCCGTGTTTGTTTTTAAGGTTTTCAAACTGTTTGTGCCTGCTTATTCAAACAGTTTGTTTCCGTTTATCAAAACAGCTTTTTTCTGTTTATCCAAACGCTTTCGATTTTGTAAAGCATTTTTCAGTCTTTCAAAGAGTTTGATTTGCGGTTTTGAGTTTTTGTATTCAGATTATACGTTCCAGCCTCTCGGAGTGAATATTTCGTGGAAAGTGCGCACGGCGTACCTGTCGGTAAAGCTTGCTATATAGTCACCCACGACTCTGTCGCGCGGCGTGGTTTCAAGGAGGGATACGTAAAAGGACGGCATTTCTTCCGGGTGGTTCATATAGTGAGAAAAGAGCAGTTCTATAAGTGCGACCGTCTTTTTCTCTTCGCCTTTTGCAATCGGATTTGTGTATACGCTTGCAAACATAAATTTATGCAACTTCAGGTGCATCTTTTCAAAATCGGGCGATTGCTTTACGTACGGCTTGCCGTAACTGTTGTTCACTATGTCCACTATCAGACTGTTTATCCTCGCGCTTTTTGTGTGTCCGAGAAGTTCGGTACAATCTTTAGGAAGTTCGTCTTCGCAAAGCACGCCGGCAAGAATAGCGTCCTCTATATCGTGATTTATGTACGCGAACCTGTCTGCGTATTTTATTATCTCTCCTTCGAGAGTAGAGGGTTTTCCGCTGAATTTGTGATTTACTATTCCGTCTTTGACTTCAAAAGTCAGATTGAGCCCCTTGCCGTCGTTTTCGAGAAATTCAACGATTCTCAAGCTTTGTTCGTTGTGAGAAAAGCCGCCTTCAATCAGATTGTCCAGCACGCTTTCTCCCGCGTGTCCGAAAGGGGTGTGTCCCAGGTCGTGTCCCAGAGCTATCGCCTCTATCAAATCTTCGTTGAGATTGAGAGCGCGGGCAATCGTCCTGCCTATCTGGGCGACTTCGAGGGTGTGAGTCAGTCTTGTACGGTAATGGTCGCCTTCGGGAGAGATGAAAACCTGGGTTTTGTGTTTGAGTCTTCTGAAGGATTTGCTGTGTACAATGCGGTCGCGGTCGCGCATGAAATCCGTGCGCAGAGGGCAGGGCTTTTCTTCTCTCACTCTGCCTTTGCTGCAATCCGAACGGCAAGCGTAAGGACTTAAAAATTCCGCCTCTTTGCGGTAAATGGTGCTTTTGAAATCTTCCATGGTTTTATTATACAAAAAACGGCGGTTGATGTAAAGAGGGAGAGTTGCGATAAAGGGACGGTTTTTTGTTTAAAACAGTGTGGTTTTAATGCGGATTTAACCTTGATGCGGTATTATTTTGCAAAAAGAGGGTAAACTGCGGGTAAAATCCTCAATCCGCCGCATAAAATCTTTGCAGAATAGTTATATTTGTGTTATAATATTGCAAATAT
>CALWHB010000003.1 GCA_944380275.1 uncultured Christensenellaceae bacterium
AACCGCCTGCGGCGGATTGCCGTACCCGGTCAACGCTTTCGCTTATGACGGGGTTCTTCTATCCCTCGCCTCTCCATACATAAAGTCCCGTATGAACTTTTGTGTTCTAACGGGACTTTTTGTGGCGGAGGCGGAGGGATTCGAACCCCCGTGGGCTTGCACCCAAACGGTTTTCAAGACCGCCTCGTTATGACCGCTTCGATACGCCTCCATGCCATTGTGATTATATTAAGTTATCTATTTATCCCGTGGGCTTGCACCCAAACGGTTTGACGCTCGCAACGTCCTTTTTGACTATCCGCTTTTTCCTGCCTGCTCGCTATTCCGTACCTTACAAGACCGCCTCGTTATGACCGCTTCGATACGCCTCCATGCCATTGTGATTATATTAAGTTATCTATTTATCCCGTGGGTTTGCACCCAAACGGTTTGACGCTCGCAACGTCCTTTTTGACTATCCACTTTTTCCTGCCTGCTCGCTATTCCGTACCTTACAAGACCGCCTCTCTACCTCGTTATGACCGCTGCGGCAATCTGCTTGCAGTTGCTTTCGCGTAAGCGAATTAGCTCTCCATGCCATTGTGATTATATTAAGTTATCTATTTATCCCGTGGGCTTGCACCCAAACGGTTTGACGCTCACAACGTCCTTTTCGACTATCCGCTTTTTCCTGCCTGCTCGCTATTCCGTACCTTACAAGACCGCCTCGCTACCTCTATATGACCGCTGCGGCAATCTGCTTGCAGTTGCTTTCGCGCAGGCGAATTAGCTCTCCATGCCCAATCTGACGATTGCTGCAACTAATATGTTACAATAATGTTATTTTACTGTCAATTATTTATTCGCAATAAGCTGTAAGTATTTTTCAAAATATCTTCTTCCTAATTCTTTAAGGGATTTTCTGGAAAAATGAATTATGTCGGATTCATCGTTTCCGTCAAGACCGTCGCTGAAAACATAAGCACAGTTTTTTATGGATGTTACGACTTCTTGCGTTGCATCGGCAATTCTGAAAGAGTGCGGACAGGTTTCTTTCCATTTTTGCACGTAATCGCCGGCAATAAACGGAAGTTCATCAGCTTTTACTTTTTTTCTGAAATCATTTATCAACAAAGCAAGCTTATTCTTATAACTTTGTACATCCATTGAATTTACCGCGTCAATTTCCCCCTGATGCCATAATACGCAGACAAGTTTTGCGGCAGGAAATTTAAGCAGCATATCGCAGGTTCTTCTGACCGCATAACGATAAAGGTCGTCTTTTATCCCCCACCTTAAATTTGTAAATCCTGTACCGCCTTTGGCAGCATTAAAAACAAGAATTTTCCTATTTTCAGTAAGGCAGATTTCTTTATAAAGCTGCGCAAAATAAAGAGGGAAAACGCCTCTAACATCAGTTTTTGACGCCTTTCTTTCTTCCGCCTTTACAACTCTGCCTTTGTTATATACAAAAATATCCTCATCCGGCAAAAAACAAAGTTCCTCATTGCCTTTGCCGTATCCCGTGCAGTTAGATTGTCCCATGCATATAATTATGTCAAAAGCGGTATCTCTATACTTTTTTTTATTGCTGAAAAAAGAAAAAATATCAAACATTTCACACCTTATTAAAACTTTATCAAAAATTCGGTACAAAGTCAATAAGGACAATTTATAAGAAAAAAAGGTAAAAAAATAACAATGCCTGTTGCATTGTCGCTCATTTTTGTCCGCCTATTCAATCAAAAAAACTTGACGTAAAGACCGTGTTTGCGGACGTACTGTCTGAAAGCAAGCCATACGGATTTCATCCTACTCACCTCCTGTATTAAGTTGTTTTCCGTAAGAAAATCGGCTTTCTTCTCGGATTCGCCCACAGTATATATCAGACTTTAGAAGTTGTCAACCGGTTTATAAAAGATTTTAAAAAAAATTTTGCAAGATTACCAAGCGGTATTCTCTTTTGCAAACTTTCAAATCCTATTGCAAAAAAGGCGGCATTTGCCGCCTTAAATTAAAAATTCCAAAGCTTATTTGTTGGCAGGTACGATTTCAAGCCAATACCCGTCCGGGTCCGCAATAAAATATATGCCCATAGCGGGGTTTTCATAACACACGCACCCCATGTCTTTATGGAGTTTATACGCTTTCTCAAAATCGTCCGTTTCAAAAGCGAGATGAAACTCGTTGTCGCCGAGATTGTATTCTCCTTCAAAATCTCTCAGCCATGTCAGCTCAAGCAAAAATCCGTTATCTTCGCTTGCCAGATAAACTATTATAAACGAGCCGTCGTCAGAATTTATTCTTCTGACTTCCTTAAGTCCCAGAGCCTTGCCGTAAAACTCAATTGAACGGGCAAGGTCCGCAACGTTGTAATTTTCGTGAACAGGTCTGAATTTCATATTTTTATCCTCCGGTATAATTATAACGGTTTCGACCGAATTTAACAAGTAAGCCGTACAATCTGTTTGCTTTGTTGTAAAAATAATATCGTGTCATAGCTATCAATCCAAAAACAGTTTGTTCAGTTCAACTTACGGTCTGACTTTTTCAACACCTTGCCTGCGGTTTTTCGTAAAAACCGATTGCGCTAAAATCACAAAAGTAATTTGATTCAAAAATCTATACAACATATTTGACCTTTATAGAAAGACTGCAATACCCCATCTGTTCGATACGCAAACAGTAATTTTTACCTGATTTAATATTGTCGACATACTCGCCTGCAACAAACAACCAAACTCAAATCATCACATCGTGAAAATAAAACGCGAAAAAATATTTCTTTCGCGTTTTTACGTATCCGTGTAGATTAACGCAATTAAGGAAACAATATCTTCTTAACCCTGTACATCATTGACTCTATCAGTCTGATATCCGCAATTGAGCCGCTGCACGCATGCTCTCTTGCAAAACTGAGCGCATCCCACCATTTTTTCAGTTCTTCTTTATCCGCATTGTTCCAGTCGAGTTTCGCGCTTTCAAAAACACCTCTTACGTATACGGGAACAAGTCCGGGTTCTTTTTTTGCCGCCTCTTTCAGACGAGCGAGTTTTTTCAAAGAATACTCCATAACGAATTTTTCGTTGTCCTGCTCAAATACCGACATCATTTTGAGCATTGCTGCCGTGTCTTCGTCTACCGGATTGTCTGCGATTATCGCATCGGCTACTTTCTTTTCCCACTCGGCTCCTTCAATATTATAAATTCTCAATTCCCGGTATGAGGCAATATCTGCCGGGAGGTCGTATTCTTCGGTTTTTATCAAAGAAACGAACAGACCTATACCGGCAGCGAGTCTTGCGGCATTTTCCACCCCGGCGTTATCTCTTTTCCCGATAACCACAATCGCACAGTCGCTATAATCCAAAGCAGTCTGTATCTCTTCTTCAGCCGCAACTTCTTCGCATATAAACGAATCGGTAAAACATTTTTTTCCTTCTGCCTGCAACGCTCTGACGAGCCTTGCCGCATCATCGTAATCGTCAAACGAAAACGCTATGTAAAAATCAAATCTCGGCATACCCGTCCCTCCCTATCGTTTTTATTATACCACATATCGGCAAGCGTTTCAAGACCGCCTGTTTTCTGCCGAGAGGGCGAATACATCTGCCAATACGATTAGAATCGACATTTTGTCATAACAAGAAAACCACCCTCTTGAGCTGACTGCGCAATCAGCAAAAAAACACCTCCCGAACGATAATCGGGAGGTGATAACATAACAATTTGAAGGGATTTACATAAGCAGTTCGCCTTCATCGCTGTCTACCACTTGAAGAACTCTCACGTCTTTGCCTGTAACGGCGTCGACATACACGAAAAACCCGTAACCGTCTATCGTACCGTACACCTCGTAAGTCAGTTTTTCTCCGCCTGCGTCAAGAGGGATTACGACCAGTCTTATGCTCTCTGTCTTCATTTCTCCGTAACTCGCCGCAAGTGCCTCTTCTTCGGTTACCGTTACGGTATAATCCGTATCTCTCTGAGTGTGATTATAAATATACTCTCTTGCCTCAAAACCGGTAATCTTACCCGTTTCAAGCGACACTTTTATCTTTACCATATCCGGATAGAAGATTATTCCGTCCTCTTCGTAACAAAGGTTGACGTAAAGCTCGCTGTCTGTAACGCACGCCCAGACCGCAGACATATTTTCAAGCCCGATTCTGTCGCAATACTGTTTTGCGAGTTCCACGCCCTGCTCTTTAGTAAAACCCGGAGAATCGACATTGTCATCGACGTCTATCATGACAGCCTTGCCTGCAATTTTGCTGAGCTGAATATTTCCTCTGACCTCACCAGAAACGAAGGAATAGAGATAGCTTTCAATAAAACCACCCAGTTCTCCCTCATATGTCAGCACCGTATCCGGATAATCGACGAGATATTTTTTTGCCGCCTCCAATCCCTGCTCTGCGGTAATCTCCTCTCCCTGCAACGCTACGGGGGACGGGTCTTCAAGTCCGTCGCTGAACGGTCCGTCGTAAATCAAAGACGGATATTCTATTGCACCGTCTGCTATATCCGATACCGTCGCAGAAAAAGCGTCGTCTTCGCTGCCGAGGTCGGCAAAAGAGTATTCTCCGGATATCAATTTTTCTGAAAATGCATTTAGTTTTACGCCAAGCGAATACGTCGTTTCATACAGTTTGTCGAGAGTCGAATAATCTGTATCAGAAAGGTTTTCACCGTTGTCCAGCTTTTTCAGCAGATAAAGGCAATAATCAGCCACCTGATTGCAGTACTTCACCGTACTTTGCATATCCGCTCCCGAAACACTGAGAGAGGCAAGACATTGTTCTGCGACTTCTGCGCTCAAAGCAGTCTTCGTAAGCAGTTCGGACTGCAGAGAGTCCGTTCTGACAACGCGCATTTTGCTGAGATTGTTTTCCATCTGCAAAAGACAATCGCTGAGTGTATAATAAGATGAAAGCCCCGCATTTTCAGCTCTCATTGAAAGAACATCCCTGCCGTTTACCGCAATGCCGAGAAATATTGAAAGCGTAATGACTGCCGCCAGCAACAGAGCGACTGTCGCCCACAGAAAATAATGCGTTATCCTCAGTTTTTTATTGTCAAAAACAGTTTTGTTTTCGTCTTGCATACTCACCTTTTATTTTGCAAAGTTGTGTTTGCCTATGGTAATCATTACCGGTCGCGACCATATCCACGAACTTGTCGCTGTCGCAGGATTGTAATAATAAATACATCCGTTGGTCGGGTCCCAACCGTTCATCGCGTCGCGCGCCGCATTGTATGCGGTATCGTTGGGTTCGAGATTCATCTGCCCGTCTATAACCGCGGTAAACGCGTAAGGCTGATAAATAACCCCTGAAATACTGTTGGGAAAACTACTGCTTTTCACTCTGTTCAGAACCACTGCCCCAACTGCCACCTGCCCTATATAAGGCTCTCCTCTTGCCTCGGCGTGAATACATTTTGCAAGCAGATACACGTCCTGGGACGAATAACTGCTGTTTGAACTTGAAGAAGAAGAAAGCGTCATACCCAGAGCGGCTGCGGTTTTTGCTCCTACGATACCATCCACGACCAACCCGTTCTTTTGCTGAAAACGTTTCACCGCCGCCTGCGTTTTTGACCCGAAAATTCCGTCAACAGTACCCGCGTCGTAACCCCAGTTGTTGAGCTTTGTCTGCAATGTCTTTACCTGAGAACCGCTTGACCCCACTTTGAGAACCGCGCTCTCTTCTACTGAGGAAGAATCCTGCACGCCGAAAAGGAGTACCGGGATTATTACCGCAGCGAGTACGACGGCTACGAGGATAGTTCTTAATGCCGTTGTCTTTTTCATATACCTCCTCAAATCATCCGAAGATTTTTTCAAACCACTCGACTATCAAAGATTTGTATGTAACCTTTTCTCCTTCTCCGTCAGCTACAAAACAAAGCGGAGGAAATACCACGCACCACCAGTTGTCACCCTCTCCGCTGCCCAAATCGACGATTAGTGCGTCGTAAAGACCGCTTTCAAGAGTCAGCTCTCCGTAAGTTCTTGAAGGAAATTCCTCTTCGCACAGTCTGGACTTTGCGCCGTAATAAAACCCCTCTTTTTCAAGTACGCTTTCGCTTACGTCGTCTATCAGCGAGAGGTTTTTCTTTATAATCTCCATTGCCTCGCTCTTTGTGCTTACGCCGCAAAGCTTTGGCGTCAGAGCGTCAACTACTGCCGTTTTGACCTTATATTTCACATCCTGGTCTATTTTAGAATTACTGTTGGCTCTGATATGTATTCTGAGATATTCCGCATTGACTTCACCTGCATTATCTGAAGAATCGTCCTGACATGACGCAACGTTTATCACGATAAGCAGTACAGCAAGCGCGATAATCAAAACAAAAACTTTTTTCATATAAAATCCTCCGCGAAGGATTATTGACATAAAGATTTCGGTTTATTCTGCAATCAACAATTTGACAAGAAACTCTTTCGCGTTTAAGACATCATTATAAAATTGCTTAACTGACAAAAAAACTGCCCGAAAGGCAGATTTAATCGGATATATTATTTATAATACTCAAATTATCCTAAAATAAGGATAGGTAAACTCGTTTTTATTTATATTATCTCAATCCCTCGCGGCACCGTCTTCACAATCCCGGCGAATACACAGTCGCTGAATTTTTCTTGCAGAATTTTTTCGTCCGCATCGTCGTCTACGACTGAAAACACCGCGCTGCCGCTCCCTGTCATAACGGCATTGCCGTAAAGCGTCAGCATCCTGTCTTTCACGTTTTGCACCGCAGGACAAAGAGAAATCGCTGCGCGTTCAAGCACGTTATAATATTTTTCTCCTCTCAATACGGCATTTACTCCGACCCCTCTGACGGGCGACTTATCAAAAGCTCCGTATACCTGTGCTGTGGTTGCACCAGCCTCTTTCTGAACTATCGCGACGGTAAAATCGAGTTCTCCGAGAGGAAATACTTTTTCTCCTTCTCCCTTGAGTCTGCAATAACCGCCTCTCATCATATAAACTACGTCGCTGCCTACTTTTACGCACAATTTTTCTGCGATTGCGGCGTCTACGATATTCATTTTTACTGCAGCGAAAAACACCGCGCTTGCATCGGCGGACGAGCCTCCCAGCCCTGCCCCTGACGGTATTCCTTTTTTTATATCAACCCGAAGAGCTACTCCGCTCTCTCTGAAAACAAGCAGAGCGGCGCGGTAAGCGGTATTTTCTTCTCCGCTCTCCGCACCGTCCATAGTTACCTTTATTTTTTCTGCCTTCTTTACCGTTACTTCGTCGTAAGGGCTGACCGAACAGCAGAGCATATCCAGCTCGTGATATCCTCTGCCGTTGACCCCGGTGATTTCAAGAGTCAGATTTATCTTTGCATGTACTCTCAGGCTGATTTCATCCATAATATTATTATATCACACAGCCGCCTCTCTGTAAACAATTACCTTTTCGCCGTCCGCCAGCACTTCTCCGAGGGACGAATTCTGCAACGCAATCTGCTCAGGCGACATACTCAGTTTTTTTGCTACGTCCCAAAACGTTTCTCCGCATTTTGCGAAATATACGCTCACCGAGTCTTCGCAAGGTTTTATATCCGCGCCTTCCTCCAGTCCGTCCACAGCACAGATTTCGCGCTTTTCGCAGCAATTCACGCTCACGCACACGGTCGCGGTGACTTCTATTTCTCTGTCGCGCTTAACTTTTGCCGTTATGTCGCACTCCGATACCGAAACAGTAATTTTACCGGCACTTGCACATGACACTTCTGCGGTATAGGGCAAATCGATTGATACGCTTTTATATTCGTCGTTGTCGCTCAGATAGATAACGCACGTTTCCAGTACGCCTTCAACTGTTATTCCGTTTTCCCCGGCATCCACGGTTGCGACCTGGTTTTCTGTCGCGAAAGCAGCTATAATTCTGCCTACGCCGGTATCCTCGCCGTCTGTTTCTACGCTGCCGCTTATTCTTTCTCTGGTACGCACAGTTTTTGCATAACTGTCATAAGACAAACACAGGCGTGACAATTTTAATTCTTTTACAGGACAATATACGTCTTTTGCCAGCGACACGCATACCTTCTCGATAACTACCGTGCAAAGCCCTACAACCGCCTTTACCTCAAACACGTTTTCGGTCGCTGACCCACCTATAATCAGCTTTGAGTCCTTGACCTCTGCCCTTACCTCGTATGTCGCCCCGTCTTTGCCCTCTGTTCTATGCACAAAAGGCAATATCATGTTTTTCTGAACGGCTTTGCCTTCACTCTGATAGACTATCGTTACGCAGACATCGCCTTCGACAAGTGCGCCGTCACCGTCCTCGGTTACCTTGCATACTTGGCATTGCGTGTCGAACGCAAGCACCTTTTCGACTACTGCTCCGGTAGCATACTGTTCGTCAACAGAACACTCTGTTTCAAATATTCCCGTCAATCTGCCAAACTCGTTTTCTCCGCTTTTTACAAATGCGTCCTCTGCATCCTCAAGCAATTCGTATTCGTTATGCACGATTACGATAGGAGTAAGTTCCACGACGGTTTGCATCCTGATAGTACCGCCTTCCGTTGCCGCCTGTACGTCAGCGACCTTTGCGTCTGCGATAATCGTTGCTCCTTCTGTCGCAGAAAGGCATGCTACTGTTTTTGAGAAATCCGAAACGTAATCAATACTGTCGAGTTCACCCTCGGGAGTAACGTAAACCGCTTTTAGGTTAAGCTTTCCGCTTACAGACGCCTGTCCGTCGCCTGCCGTCGCCCGCACAGAGTTTACGGTCGCTCTGCGGCACAACACCTTTTCCGCCCCGCCTTTCATTGCGGTATCTATTGAACATGAGAGTACTATCTGTTCGCTCTTTTCTGTTACAGGTCTGTCGTTTTGGTACATATTGAATTTGGTTTGCACAGTCATATTGCCCCCGAAAATAAAGTTTTGTCATTAATTAATATGTCTGCACAAATGCCGATTATTACAAAAAACAAAAAAAGCCGCATCTCTGCGGCTATACGCATGCTCTCACGCGCTTTATTCCGTGCTTTCCGGCGGAAAAAACCTTATGCTGCCCGTCAGCACGTCGTTATACGAAAAAGAATTGACTTTACCCTGCGTTTCTCTTAGCGTAAAAATTCCGTCGTAAACGTCGCAGATACGACCGTGCAGTTTTTCTATCTTGTTCCTGCCCCTGTTTACAACCAGCGTAACTTCCCGTCCTGCAAGCAGACTTACCCGCCTTTTTGCGTTCTGCAATCCGTGTACAATCTCTCTCATAATTCACCTTGAAGATATTTTTCCCTCAAAATGAAATATTATACTATTTCAGTACGCTTTACTTTGAGCAGACGTTAAAAAACTCCCTGCCTTATGCAGAGAGCTTTTTGCGTATGCCTGAATTTTGCGCAGTTGTTATTTATGATATCAAAACATATTGAATTTATTCAAAGTTTTTTTGTGCGCTTTGCTCTGGGCTTTGGGTTCTGTATCTGCCCTTTCTTGTTGAGAACTTTTCCTTTTTTTACGGACGCGCCCTTGCTTTTATCCGACTTGTTCTTGTTTTCTTGTGTTCTGCGCGACTCTTTATTTTCACGGCTTGTTCCTTCTCTTTTCGGTTGCCTGCCTCCCTTCTCGAATTTGCCGGCACTTTTATTCTGTGAAGGCTTTCTTCTCTTCTTTTCTTTATCTTCAGCCTCTTCTGACGCAACTTCAACGTTAATCTTTCTGTTGCCTGCCGTCAGTCCTTTAAGCAAAAGCACTTTATCCGCCTCGTCTTCTGTAACCTGAACAAATGAATACGTATCGCGTATCTTTACGTCTATTATTTTGTATTCGTTCACTCCGGCTTTAGAACATACGAGTTTTACCAGAGAGGGTTTGTCCAGCATATCGCGTTTGCCTATATTGATAAAATAACGCACGGAGTGCTCTCTGTCCCTCGCACGCGCCTCCGCGTCGCGCTTGTTGGAACCGTCCTTGGGCAGCGTATAACTGGCTGAAAAATCGTATTGAAGTTCTACGGGAAGAATTTCAATCCCCGTTCTCCTTATATATGCCTGCACGTAAGACAACTGATAAGCCTCGACCAGCGTATAAGCAACGCCTTTTTTAAAAGCTCTTGCCGTCCTTCCGATTCTGTGCATATAAAAATCTTCGTCAGACGGAGGGTCAAAATTGATTACCGCGTCTATGTCGTCGACGTCTATTCCTCTTGCGGAAACGTCTGTGCTGACAAGCATATCGTATTTGCCTTCTCTGTACCCCTTCATAGCGGCGTTGCGCTCTTTCTGGTCAAGGTCGCCGTGAAGAAGACAACAGCTTATGCCTCTGCTTTTCATTGCGAGAGCAAGCTTTTCTGCTCTGAATTTTGTGTTGCAGAATACAATCGTACGTGACAGAGAATATTTATTCAACAACGTCGTCAGACACTCCACTCTTTGACTGTCTTTGAGCAGAATATAGTATTGAGCAACGTCAGGAAGTTCTTTCCCGTCGCACTCTGCCTGTACGTTGACAGGGTCTTTCATAAGTTCACAGCACAGCGATTCTATAGCGGCGGGTATTGTTGCAGAAAAAACAAGATTTTGCCTGCCCGTGTTGGTTTTTGCTGCAATTTTTCTTATGTCGCCTATAAACCCCATATCCAGCATAACGTCGCACTCGTCGAGGACGAGTGTTTTGAGGTCTTGCAGTTTAACCGTCTTGCGTTCTATGTGGTCAAGCACTCTCCCCACAGTACCTACTACTATCTGCGGCTTTTTTCTGAGCAAAAACAACTGCCTTTGAATATCCTGTCCGCCGTACAGAACAGCAGTACGTATACCCTCGGTATATTTGGTCGCACTCTTTATTACGTCGCCTATCTGCAACGCAAGCTCCCTCGTAGGACAAAGTATCAGAGTCTGGACTGTCTTTGCCGAAGTATCTGCCGCAGAAACTGCCGGAAGTACGTATGCAAGAGTTTTGCCCGTTCCCGTAGGAGCTTTTGCTATAACGTCCGCGCCCTCAGACGCCAGAGGAATTACTTTTTGCTGAATTTCAGTAGGAACCGATATCCCCTCTTCATCCAACGCGCGTATTACGGTCGCCGGCAAACCGAAATTTCTGAAATCTTCGTATCTTATCTTTTCCATAGCTTTATGATACAACAAAACTTGATTTTTTCCAAACAAAATAATATAATCGGATTATGAGAACGATACTTGTAAGCGGCGGCTCTCGCGGAATAGGTCGCGCCGTCGTAAAACTTGCGGCAAAATCAGGCTATGCGGTAGCCTTTACTTACAGAGCAAGCGACGGCGATGCCGCGGAACTGGTCGCAGAACTTGCTAAAGACGGATGTATGGCAAGTGCGTACAAAGCCGATATGACAGATTACGACGCGTTAAAAAGCGTTGTAGACGATGTATCCGCACGCTTTGGCGGAATTTATGCCCTCGTAAACAATGCGGCTTATTCTGTAATATCGCCTCTGACAGATATGTCTGACGAGGATATATCCCGCACCGTTTCAGTAAATCTTGAAGGAGCAATAAGGCTCACCAAGCTCGTCTACCCTTATATGACGTCCTCGCTCGAAGGCAGAATAGTCAACATATCTTCGGTATGGGGAGTGTGCGGCGCGTCCTGCGAAAGCGTTTACAGCGCATCCAAAGGCGGTCTTATCGCCTTCACAAAAGCTATGGCAAAAGAGCTTGCTCCGTCTTATGTAACTGTAAACTGCGTATGTCCGGGAGTCATCGATACCGATATGAACTCTCACCTTTCCGCAGACGACAGAAAAGCTCTTGAAAACGAAATCCCCCTGGGCAGATTCGGTCAGGCGGACGAAGTCGCAAAGGCGGTAATGTTTTTTATCGACGGTGCTGATTATATAACCGGTCAGACGCTTTGCGTAGACGGAGGATTTATAGTTTAAGCTGAAAATATATCACAACAACCCGTATTTTCAAAATTTTAGTCGAAGAATTACAAATTTTGCTGTTTTTTTAAAAAAAGCTATTGACAAATCGGGTTATATATAGTAAATTATAGATACTTTCCTAAAGGAAAGGCGTTGAGAGAGAGCGGTCGTTTTCCTATGCGTTAGCGGTCGTTTTCTTTTTTTTGCTTATCTGCAAACAACCGACGAAATTTTTATCAAACCGTATTCCGTAACGATTTTTGTTCTGTCTGCGTTCTTTCCGACACGTCAATTTATCTTGTATATTAAAACGGTTAATCCATTATTCATAACAATCCTATCGTCTTAAAAAACGTTGTTAAAAGATTTGCCGTATTTTTGCAATAATTTATATGGCATACCGGACCGGAATAACTTGTCTTTTATCCTTATGACTTTGTTATATCCCTGTCTTTGACAGATTGTCATAAGAACGCGGTTATATACATCAGCTGCCTTTAATCAGCTAAAGCAGGTTTTCAGAAACAAAAATCCCCCGTCGCAAGCGGGGGATTTTATTTCTTTTCAAAGCAGCTTAATTTGTTCCTTTTTCTTCAGCCGGCGTCGGATTGGAAGGCTCATCAGGCAAAGAAGGAGTTTCTTTGTCAAGTGCCGCAAGATATCTGTTTCTTGCACGGACAAAACCTATCATTGCCGCCAGCAGTACCGCAAGCGCGATTATCAACAACATTACCGTGTTAGACATCGCAGACGTAGAATAAACATATGCGGGAGTTATCAGATTTGCCGACGATGCGGACGACAAACCGCTCTTGTTATAATCCTTGACCATATTGTTGTAAATCTCTATCATCTGCACGCTTGAGGTAACCAGCAAATCGACTTTCTTGTTTGCCTCTGCGATATAATTTGCTTTCTCTTCTGCGCTTGCGTTGGGGAACGCCGTTGCAGAATTGAAAGTCGTCTGTTTGTTCAGCCAGTAATTGTATACTGCACTTGCATCGGCAGAAGTTGAAACCGCCTCAAGATATCTGTTGAGGAAATTAAAATATGATGCCTGGTCCTGGATGACTATCGTCTGTCCGTCAACCGTACCGCTGTAAATACCGTTTGAAGTAACCTGGTCTATCACTTCTTTGTATTTTGTGGCAGCATCCTCTGCCTTTGTCTTGTCATTTTCAGCAATTGTTATTCTCATTGCTATATATTCGCTTGCCGTAAGACCTGCGCTTGTCTTGGTAATTCCTTTTACGGTAACGTAACCGTCAAAGGTTTCAAGCTGACTTTGCAGAGATTCAAGCAATGAAATGAAATCTGCAAACGTCATATTCGTAGACGTGGAAACAAAAGTAGTCGAACGGGACGCAAGCGATTTTGAAGTGGAAATCATCGTTTCCAGCTTTTTGTTGAGTTCATATGCAATCTCGACATAATCGCTTGAACTGAAATCGGCAAAAGCCTGTTCGTTTTCAGTAGTAATGCTTGTAGAAGTGTTTTTAAGATTGTATGCCTCAATAAAATTAGTAATAATCTGATTGAGTATCTGTGTACATTTCGCCTCGCTGAGTCCGGCAATTTCGCTCATCGTTACCGTATAGCTGCTGGGAACAAACTGCGTTTCCGTATCAGTCTGATTTGAATAAACGATAGGGGTAATTGAAATAGCTGCTCTTATCCCATCGACGTAAGATGGGATTTCTTCTTCTTTCATACCCAAATCAGTAAGAGCCTTGGTAATATTTTCGGAAGAATTGAGCGTAACAAGCATGTCGTCGTCTACCGTACTCACAAAACCTATCTTTGCGCGGTACTCGTTTGTCGTTCCCACCGTTTTGACGATAGCCGCAACAGAACCGAAGACAATAGCCGCGACCAGAACGTAGATGAGCATCGTAAGCCAACCCCTTTTGAAGACTTCCGTCATCTGCTTTAGCGTAAATTCCTTTTTGTCGTCCTGCATTTTAACCTCCGAACGTATACGCGGGCGCATTATAAATACATTTATAAAAACCGCGCTAACTACATTGTAAAACAAAATTCACATTTTGTCGACAATATTTTATGCAATTTTACATAATTATATTTAAATACACACAAACCTGCAACCGAAGGCGAAAAAAGACTGTTTTAAACATCCTTGCGCACAGAAAACGCGCAGCCGCAGTAATTTTGCCTGTAAAGTCCGGCATTTTCAGAAAGCCGTATTGATTTGAGATAACCGTCTTTTTTCTTAAAGTCGGACGGAAAAAACGGTATGTCGTAACGCTTTGCAATTATCTCCCCTATCCCGTTGACGATTTCAGCGTTTTTATGAGGACTTACCGTAAGCGTCGTACAGAAAGTGTCAAATCCCTTTTCTTTTGCAAGCCGAGCGCAATAATCAAGTCTTAGCTCAAAGCACTTCTCGCATCTTTTGCCGCCTTCTTCGCAGTTTTCAAGCCCTTTAACAGCGTCGTAAAACACTTTGGGGTTATAATCGCAGATTATATATTTTACTCCGGAAGTAAAATCGTCGATATACCTTTTCTGTTCCGCGGCGCGGAGTTCATACTCTTCTTCAGGCGCAATATTCGGATTATAAAAAAGCACGGTTACGTCGAATACCTCTTTCAGGTAATCGATGCAAGCCGTACTGCAGGGTCCGCAGCAGCTGTGCAGGAGCATGCTCTGCCTTTTCCCTTCTTTCAAAAGTGCGCATTTTATTTCTTCCGCGCGCCTGAAATAGTTATTCAAAACGCCTCCTCCAACAGTTTCACTAAAGTCGTAAAGTTGTTGTGAGGGTCTGTTCCCTTATATCTGTTTATTACCGCGTCTGCAAGTTTTACAAAATCCGACTGTTCAAGCCCCACCTCTCTGAGTTTTGAGGGGATTTCTGCAAGCGAAACCACCTTTTCCCAAAACTCTTTAAGTGTATCTATAGCCACTATTTCTCTCGACTTTGCGTTGGAAAGCGCATACTGTTCTTCTCCCACGACAGGCATCAACACGCTTTTGAAAACGCGGTCTTTGTTGACTTTCTCTTTGTAATAAACGGGAAATATTATCGAAAGTATCTGCAAAGGCGACAACGACGTCTTTATTGAAAGCTCATTTGTCATATCCCTCAAAAGGCTTTCCTCTATCCCGTAATATGCTATACCTGCATTGATTACGGAAGAATATATGCTTATGCGGTAATCAGAATTGGAATTGTGCCTCATTGCCGGCAGCAACTCGTTTATTACGGTATGAATCGCACCGGTTGCATACGCGAGAGCCATAGGATTGCCGGCGTTGTCGACAAAACCTTTTACGCCCATGGCAAGTGCTCCCAACCCGGCTGTAGCCATAACCTTTGCAGGCATTATATCCGTAAGTCTTACGTCAAGTATGACCGCACTTGCCCTCGTCAGCACGCTGTTGAAGTTATAAAAAAAGTTGTTTTTCTCGTCGAAAATATAAGCACGGTCGGTTGCCTCTATGCCCGAAGGAATTTCTGTCGGCAATATAAACAGAGGCAAGTCTGCATAAACGGCGTTTTCAGCATCCATTTCCGTTTTATGGTTGAAGTATACAAAATCCCCCACACCCTGTAACAACATGAGTTTTGCAACTTTGGCACATTGTATGACGTTATCTCCCCCCAACGCAATTATTCCGTCGCAGCCGTGCGCCTTGTACATGGTTATGATATCGTCGCAATTTTTTGGACAAGTTCTTTCCGTAACCTTAAAGTACGTCGCACCGAAATCTATTATATCGTTATCCATTGCCTTTCTGACTTCTTTTACAAAACCCAGCCTATAAGACCTTTCATCGGATATAAAAAGCGGACGCGTACAGTCGCGTTCTCTCAGTTCAAAAGGAAGATTGTCGAGAGCGTGGTCCCCGCAAAGTATTTTTACGTCATTTGAAAAACTGAAGGTACTCATTACATCACGCTCCTTAAAATCAAATATACGTCCTCTTTCGTAACGTTTCTGGGATTGGTAACAAGTGCGTAAGATTTCATCGTTTCCTCAACCGTTTTGTTTATCATTTCTTCGTCTGCACCGAGAGCTGAAAGCGAAACGGGTAATCCGTTTTCCTCAAACAATTCTTTTATCATTTTCTCTGAAGTTTCTATCAGAGTACGCGCCCTGTCCTGCACGGGAGTTGCGGCGTATTTGTCATCCCCGACTATATAGTACAATGCCTGAGCGTAATCCTTTTCAACGACCTGAATATTATATCTCATACACGCTGCAAAGACGATACCCATACATATATAGTTGTCAGAACCTGTAACGTTTGCCAGCGCACCGGCTATCGCATGCGCTACTCCTGCCGAAGTGCATGAATAACACGCTCCCGCAAGCAGACCGGCTCTCTGAAGACCGAGTACGGCCTGCACGTCCATCGGGTCGTTCACGACCTTGAAAACGTTGTCCCTTATCTCTCTTATCGCAATCAGATTCATGCATTTGGTAAGTGTTATCGCCTGTTTGCTTACAAATTCTTCTACGTTTTTCGCAAAAGACTCCAAAGCTCCCGCAATCGTGGTGGGAGCGTCAAAAACAGAAGTCAACGAAGGGTCGACAATGCAGTAATCGGGCGCACACAAAGGCGAAACACACTCAAAAGTATTATTATCGTCGTCCTTTACGAGAACGCTTGAAGTTACGGCATTGCTGATGCCGACGCTGGTGGGAACGACAACGAGAGGAATATTTATTTTTTTTCTGGCAATGTTTATTCCCTTTACGTCTTCAAACCTCGCTACCTGTCCGCTGAGCAACATCCTGAGAGCTTTAGCCGTATTGACTACTTTGTAATCGCCGCATGCGATTATGCAGTCGCAGTTGTTTACTCTGTAGATATCCCTCATCTCTCTCAAACTCGCAAGGCAAACCGTCTTTTCTGAATTCACGTATAACGCACCCGTTCTTACTTTTACGGCGTTGACTGCCTTTCTGACCTCGTCTACCGCGCTGCTCTTCTCAACGTCGTCGCACAGAAAAAACGCATTGCTCAACCCCATAGAAGGCAACTTTGATACGGAATCGGCAAGACAGCCGACACCTGCGGTACATTTTGAAGGATTGTAAAATTCATAATAAAAACCGCTGTTCTTCATATCAAAACCTCCCAAACAGCGTAAAGAAACGCACTTTGTGAACTCCGGCAGTACGGGGCAACAATGCCCTGTCGTATTTCTTGAGCATCCTCTTTGTAAGGATATAAGAACCGACTATATCGAACATATGCGACACCGTCATCATACCCGAAATATCTCCGGATATCAGAAAAGCCGATTGAGCAAGACACTTTGAAAAAGATTTCTTGCCGGTAACGAAACCAAACGCCCCTTCTATATTTTTAAAACACACATCGACATCAGGTTTTGCGATAAGCTCGTTGCCGGTTTTTGCCATAAATGAACCTTCGTTTTTTATCAGAGTGACAGACGCGCCGTCAGGCAACACCCTGAGTCTGAACACAAATCTGTCCGGCAACATACCGACGTATTTTCTGAAGTCGTCGTCGTATTTGTAGCAACAGGATACGCCCCTTGCAAAAAAGAACATATTGAAAGTCGTTATCCATCTTTTAATCAGCTTTTTACCTTTCATATTTCACCCCGTCGGTTTGACTAAAGTATAGCACAGCAATGTGTCCGTGTCTATACTCTGCGGATTGCCTGAACCATTGTTTACAATGATTTTACTTGCACATAATAACGTAAAAACAACCGTTTCGTACGGCGCAAGGAGGAAGAAATGGCATACAGAAAACGCATAATCGACAAAAGTATCGATGCCGCCGTCAAAGCGTACAAAGCAGACGACAAGCGTTACGACCCGACGGGAAGTTACACGGGAAGAGGCGGCAAAGACGGACCCAATCAGGACGCTGACGACCTTTAACAGTCTATGCGGATGATACTAAAATAAAAACGGAGGACCGGACTTCCTCCGTTTTTATCCGTATATGCTGAACGTTACGTAATTTATCTAATCACCATTTGTTCACGACTTTTTCTGCAAACCCTCTGCATTTTTCGATTTCAATCACAGAACCGTCGTCAAGTCTTACGTACCCGGAGAACTCGCCGAATACCTGATGCTGACAAGTGGCTATCACCGCAAGATTCATAGCGTCGTACCTGTCTATTATCGGCTTAAAACGCATAAACAGTCTGTCCTCGTCATCCTTTATCGTCCACTCTCTCATAAAATCGTCTTTGCCGTCTGTCTGAGGTATATTGAAAACGACGTTGCCGAGTTTATGCGCTATACCGTCAGTAAAGAACATGTTCTCGCTTGCCTGCGACGTGTCACCGAACCCGTACCCAAGATTGAAACCTATAGTATGCCCGTTTCTGAGTCTGCATTGCATGCTGCCCCAGTACCAGACATTTTTATAAGTCCAGACTCCTCTGCCCCAGTCAAGCGTACCGAGAGCGGAAGACGGCTTGAATTCATACCTGTCATCTCCTATCTCGTAATATCCTTCTGCCGTCATGCAGTTGAGTTTTGCATTGTAATAGAAAGCGTGTTCGTCCTCTTTAAAAGGCGTTGCGATAACCATGGCGTCGCGCGGAGGGTCGCTCAGTTTTATTTTTGCCTTGAGCGTATCCGTACCGTTCCACTTTTTGTATACGCACTCAATCTCTCTTTTGCCTTTATCGTTGCGGAAATAAAGTTTAAGCTGCCCTGACTCAAACTTTACGTCCCCGTCCTCATAAGTATTGGGAAACCCGTACTTTCCGAAAGGAAACACCACAACCTTGGACGTGGTGCGGCAAGCGGGTTTCTCAAGGTCGATTACACTCACGCTCATAAGTCCGGCATATCCTATGTCGGAAAGGGTAAAAGCTATACTCCTCTTTCCGTCCGAAACGATATAATAATCCCACTCTTTTATTCTCCATTTGCTTGCCGCGATATATTTGCGGTCGTATCTGCGCGCGAGAGTAGTAGAATATCCTGCCTGCAACAGCCTGCCTTCGTCGTCAAGAAGTCTGCCTTTTGTAAGTTTGTTCTGCATATTTCACCTCATTTCAATTTTAAGTCATTGCACCCTGAAAAGTCAACCTCGCAAAATCGCTCCCGTTAAATTTTGTCTTGCGGTTGCTCGTCGCTTGCCTTTTCACTCCGACTTTCATATAATGATACAGATGAAAGCGGAACTTACATACAAACACACGTTTTCCGGCTGCATGACCGGATTCATAGTGCAAGCAATAAACAACAATCTTACTCCTCTGCTATTCGTCGTGTTTCAGGACGAATTCGGACTTAATCTTTCTCTTCTCAGCTCTGTAATCCTCGTAAATTTTCTCACTCAGCTGTGTGTTGACGCATTTGCGGGTAAAATTACAGACAAACTCGGTTTCAGATTTTCAGTAACTGCCGCAATGGCGACTTCTGCTCTCGGTCTTGTCCTCCTGGGCCTTCTTCCCCTTGTATGGAGCAATACTTTTGCCGCACTGATGATTGCAACCGTGGTTTTTGCAATAGGCGGCGGTCTGATAGAGGTCGTCGTAAGTCCTCTTACCGAACTTCTTCCGTTGGGAGAAAAAAAGAGTACGATGGCTTTCCTTCACTCCTTTTACTGTTGGGGACAAACAGCTGTCGTATTGCTTTCAACTCTGTTTATAAAGATTTTCGACTCGTCGTTGTGGTACGTACTCCCGTTTGTATGGTCTGTAGTGCCTATAGGTAATATGATATGGTTCTTCTTCGTCCCTATGGCACATAACATCCCCGAGGAAAAGCGTACCCCTCTTATATCGTTGCTCAAAGATAAACGATTCCTGCTCGCTCTTGTCGTAATGACATGTGCCGGAGCAAGTGAACTGACTGTTTCTCAATGGTCTTCTCTGTTTGCGGAAAAAGGACTGGGCGTTTCGAAATTTTTAGGAGATTTATTGGGTCCGTGTCTGTTTGCCGCACTTATGGGTACGGGCAGACTGCTATTTGGACTGTTCGGAGCAAAGTTCAATCTGCTGCGCGTACTGAAAATTCTCGCCGCAGGCTGCCTGGCTTGCTATATAGCTATGGTATTTGTCCCCGTGGCAGTTATATCTCTGCTCGCGTGCGGACTTACCGGACTTACCGTAAGTCTGCTGTGGCCGGGTACGATTAGCAATACCAGCGCGCGTTTCCCTTACGGTGGGACCGCAATGTTCGGTCTTTGCGCTCTTTTCGGCGACCTGGGATGTGCCGCAGGTCCCGGCATTGCCGGACTTGTCGCAGACGCTATAAGTAATTCTCCTGAAATGCTGAAACTTGCCGAAAATACCGGACTGAGTGCAGAACAGATAGGCCTTAGAGGCGGTATCCTCGTGGGCACGATATTCCCTGTTCTTCTTCTGATTTGCCTCTTTGCAATCGGAACCATGGACAAGCATCCGCATAAGACAGCCGAACAAAACCCGGCTGATATTTAAAATTATCGAAAAAAACCTCCCCGAAGACTGAAGGGAGGTTTTTATATTCGTTTTGCGTACATCGGATAAAAGGATTTATAAAACCCCTTTTCAGTTATCTGAAACGTCTTCTTGACTGCGATTATCCGATACCGAGGAATATTTTTTGCGATAATCGCTTGCACAAATACCGCAATGTTCTCTGAAAGCGTTTGAAAAATAATGCTGGTCTGCAAAACGCAGCCTTTCGGCAATTTCCGTAATGCTGATATCGGTATTTCTGAGATATAGCTGAGCGAGTTTCAGTTTTCTGTCTGTATAATACTTGTAAGGAGTGCATCCGTACTGGTCTTTAAATTGCCTTATTATGTAATTAGGAGAATAATGCAGCCTTTCAGCTATATCTTCAATGGCTACAGCACTCTCTACGTTGTCATCGAGAATCGACTTTACCGCAAGAGCTATCCTGTTGCACTTCCTGCGTTTTAAATTTTTGATTGTTGTCATCGCGTCGCAAAGCAAAAATACGACATTGTCGACAAATCCTGTATAATTGAGCGGAACTTCTTCTGCAAACGACCTCAATCTCGCAAAAAAATGCGAAAGGTCGCAATTCTCAAAATAATACTCGCCTTTTGGCAGATAGCAATCGATAAGCGCATCCGCAAACGCTCCGTCTATTATAACCCAGTCTTTTTTCCATGGATTCCCTGCATCGGGATAATACAGATGTCTGCTGCCTTTTGTCAGAATCATCACTCCTCCCGCCTGAGGTCTGTACTTCTTGCCGTTTATCTCAAAATAACCGCAACCTTCTCTTATAAATTCAATCGCGCTGATTCCTGAATTCTGCCTTTCTACCCTGTAAGACTTATCGCTGTACAGAGTACAATCCGTAAACCCTATCATATTGACGTTGAGAGGTTCGCTTTCGTCGTTGTATTTCCAAAGGTCGATGGCTTTGTCGCAATCGAAAAATTTTTCTCCCGTCATAATTTTCCTATTTACAAAAATAATATTTATGCTATTATTATAATAGCATTGTTAAACGGATTTTGCAAGGACTAATCCGTGTGGGAATCCTAAAGTACATAGTTTGAATTACTGACTTTTCCTGCATATTTTTAAAAATCACGTTTGATAATGCTCACAATTTAAAGGAGAATTCATTATGCAGAAAAAAGCAGTCGCGCTAAGCGGCGTAAAAACACAATTATTCGGCACTGTCGACTTTGACTATGTATGCAAAAACGGCGACGTAAAAATAAGCACGGTATGCGACGGCGACGTAATGACGGTAACGGCAGACTGTTCAAGCCCTTCAGAACTCTCTTATCTCAGGATGACTACTGATTTCTCTTACGGCAAGGATTGCAAAGTATTCGTAAACGGCTTTCAGTCCTGGACCGACAGTATGGAATATCCCGCAGCTGCCAGACAGTACACACCTTCTTCTCTGATGAACAAATTCGTATACGGCAAATTTGCGCGCAACAACGGGCTGTCCTGCTCAGGAGATTATGCAATATACAAGCCCGTACACACCGCAGGAAGGTTTTACGGTTTCTCGTACGGATACGTAAGACGCGGCGACGTGATAACTCTCGTAGGGTCGCTTGACGACAGCACGGGATACACAATATTCGACTTCGACACGGTAAACGGAAAACTGCGCATAACAGTCGACCTGAAAGGCAGAATCCTTGAAACAGGCAAAAACACGCTTGCTAAAATCACCGGCATATCCGGCGGATACGACGAAACCTTTGACAGATATTTTGCCGCAATGGGAATAAAATGCCGTCCTTGTCCTCTCAAAAAAGGATATACGACCTGGTACAACTACTACACGAACATCGACGCACAGATAATCGACCGTGACTTACATGCGCTGAGCGAGTGCGGCATAAAAACAGACGTATTCCAGATTGACGACGGCTATCAGCGTACCGTAGGTGACTGGCTTGAGCTTAAACCGGGATTTTATTCTGTACTTAACGACATAAACAAGGACAAAAGCGAAAACGGACACGACGTCGCTCAGATAGACGAAAACGAGGGCATGAAACCCATCGCGGATATGATTCACTCAAAAGGTATGCTGGCTGGAATCTGGCTTGCCCCCTTCGCGGTTACGCCTTTCTCCGAAATATATAAAAAGCATAAAGACTGGCTGATAAAAGACGAAAAAGACAGACCGGTACGTGCCGGTGCAAACTGGGGCGGATTTTACGCTCTTGACATATACAACGAAGAAGTACGCGCGCATCTCAAAAACGTATTCGACGTCGTACTCAACAAATGGGGTTACGACCTCGTAAAACTCGATTTCCTTTACGCTGCCGGATTTATGCCTTACAGAGGCAAATGCCGTGCAAAGATAATGTACGACGCCATGGACCTGCTCAGAGAGTGTGTGAGCGACAAACTGATACTCGGTTGCGGTGTTCCCCTTATGCCCGCTTTCGGCAAGGTGGATTACTGCCGTATCGGAGCGGACATATCTCTGAAATGGCATAAAAATGATTTCGATACGAGAGAAGGCGTTTCCACTTCTCACGCAGTCGCAAACTCTGCTTTCCGCAGGCATCTCGACGGCAGAGCTTTCGGCAACGACCCGGACGTATTCCTGCTGCGAAACGGAAATCTCGATATGACGTTCAGACAAAAATCCGCACTTGCAGAAATAAACAAGCTGTTCGGCAGCGTTCTGTTCACATCTGACAACGTCGCAGAATACAACGACCTGCAAAAAAAGACTCTTTCGCACGTATTCAACGGCAGACGCGCTCAGATAAACGACGTAAGTATGAACGAGAAGTTCGTTCTGTCCGTGCGCTATGATTACGGCGATGGCGAAAAGGAGCTTGATATCGCGCTTTACAGCGGCATTGTAAACAAAGGCGAGAATAACTTCAGCATAGCGGACTGACACGGCAAAACGTCTTAAAACGCGTCTGACGAGAGGCGTAAAATCCCGTTGTTTTCTCTCTCCGCGCTTTAGTCGCCCTGTGTGCTTTTATGACAAACCGTCAGTTTATCAATAGTCTTGCCTGAGTGCAAAATGATTTTTCAATATCGGTTCGGTTATCCAATCCTTGAACGACCGGTAAAGAAAAACACGGCAAATTGATACATCAAAAAATACCTCCCCGTCAGGAGAGGTATTTTTATTTTTGTCATCAACGGTTTTTCGTCTTTTTGAAAAGCTCGTTAAGCCAGGAATCCGTCATTATCGTGAACGGCATTTCTCTTGCGCTTTTTAATTACAGCGGCAACTATTACTCCTGCAACGGAGGCAAGTATAAGCACTCCGCATACGCAGCAAACCGCTATCACCGCAGCGTTGATTTCGCCGTCCTTATTTCCTTCCCCGCTACCGTTGTCCCCGTTAAGCAAAGCGTTGAACTGAGCTACCAGCGCGTCATATTCAGCCTGAATTTCGCTCCTGTCTTCTTCTGCGATATTCTCATAGTAAGCGAGTATCTCGTCGTAAGCCTCCTGCTTTTCCACACTGAGTCCACCTTCTTTTATATTGCTAATCATCTGCGACAACACGTCAGGGTCAGCTGTTGTGGTTACCGCTTTCATAGAGGTCTTGCTCGTAAATCCTGCATAAGCTACGTATATCGAATAGTTGGAAGTTGCACTGAGTCCGGTTACGATTATGGTATCACTTGCGTTGCTCATCTCGACCCATGAACCTCTGAGTCCTATTCTGTATGCGTAAACTCCCTCTTTTTCCAATATGATTGTCGCCGTATTGTAACTCGTCTTTATCTCTTTGATTACCGGCGCGCTTTCGGGTTCGACGCTGAAAGAGCCCATCTCTACCGTATACTCGTAACAATCTGCGTTGCGGTTGAACTCTACGTTCACAGAAGTGAAATAGTCCTTCATCTGATATACGCCGAACGCAAGCTGTTCGCTGTAACCGTCCTTGAGCGTTACGGAAGAAACTTTTGCGGTATCTCCGCTTGCAAGGTTCTTGTTTGCCTTAATTGTTACATTTGCCGCAGCAGGTCTGACACCGAAACCTACGGTTGCACTTGCGGTAAACACGACTTTGAGTTTTTCAACCGTATAGGTAAACGTCGCGCTGCCGCTGCTGCTGACGTTACTTACGGTAACGGTAGCCGTATAAACTCCCGCCTTTGCGTTTTTAATCGTGGACATATCGTAAACATCGGTACCGTTGGTGTAGACGATTGAAGTTGCGCCGTAACCTTCGGGAAGTCCCGTGATGTCGATACCCTGCACAGAGCCGTAAACGTCGCTGTCGTCAGAAATCCACTCTCTAATCTTTTCTTCGTCAAGGACTACCGCCTCTATAACAACGGTAACGTAAGCGCAATCATCGTTTACGAAATAGTTGTCATCAGAAAGCACCGCTTTTGCCATATGCGTTCCTACCGCATACGGAGCGTCAATAACTCCGCCTTCTGAATTAACATACTCGCAAATCGCGGTAACGCCTTCGGCACCTTCAACCAGAAGAACTATTCCGGCAGGTTTGCCGTCGTAAGTCTTTGTAAGAACTCCTTCTACCGGTTCTTCTCCGTCAAGCGTCCAGACGACGTCAAGTCCGACTTTCGCCACGCTAAGACTGACATAACCGGACCATGCCTTGTAATTTCCTTCAGGTATGCTTACCTTAAGGCTGTACTCACCCGCGTCTGAAATCGCAAAGTCCTCGCTGTCTTTATACGTTACCACATAATCTACCGTTTCGCCGAAGATACCGCTGACCTGCCATACGGCATTTTCTTTAGTCCATACCTTATCGCCGTAATTACTGCTGAGCGCGGTAAACTTTGCCTTAATATCGTCTGTTACAGATACAGGCGTAATCACAAATCTGACTTCATTTGCGTTGACGACGGTAATCGCGCAGGAATCGACAAAATTGTCTTTGGCAAGCGCGCTGACCGTAATAGCATAGCTGCCCGCAGACCTGTCAAAGTCCACGATATTATAAGCGAAGTCTACCATATTTGCGGGGTCATAATCTCCCTGTGCCGCGCCGCTGACTTCGTTCACGTAATAGTCATAAGTCATATTATAGCTGACATACTCGTTTGCGTCCGTCGCATTGCCGAAAACTCCGTAAGGCACGCTCAGAGAATCGAACTCAAACGTTATCGTCATGGGAAGTATCAGCAAAGCAAGTTCCTGCTTAGTGTTTTTATAAGTAGCCGACGCATAGTTTTCATTTTCAGGAGTAAAGGTTACCATAAGATAATAAGGAGAGGTCTTACCTGCCTCTTTCCTTACGGTAACGGGCAATATCGCGTTTCCGTCTGAATCTGTCAGTTTATTCGTATAAGCAGAATCAGTATAATAAGCAACGCTGAAAGTTCCCAGTCCTTCAATCGTAATGTCATCCAGTGCCGCCACGTCGGCATTGTATGAGAAAGAGTACTGAGCATCGCTGCCTATGCCTTCTATGACGAAATCTATCGTATGCGACTTTCCGTCGAAATAATACGAACGGCTGCCGGGGTCGGAAGTCAGAACGGGAGTCGCTTTGTTCACGGTAATATCAGCCTCAAGAACAAGCGCATAATAGCTTGTATCCTCTCCGAGAGGCGTATATTCGGACACCAGGCTCTCGTCGCTCACCTGGGTATTCTTCTTATCAAAGAGTACCGTCGCCCTGACGCTGTATTCTCCTGCGTTTACTACGCCCTCATAAGAAACCATTTCTCCGCTGCTCTTGAGGCAGTATTCATATCCAATGCCCTCGAGTACGGCGTTCTGGACGAGTCCGCTGATTACGATTGTCTTGAGAGTGCTGTCGTAAGTGAACGTCATGTTGTCCATGCTCACTGCGTCTACCCTTACGAAAATCTTATCTATCGTGAAGGTATCTGCAAGCAGCGTGCCTGAAACAGGATTCTCATAGTTTGCCATATCGCTTACGGACACGGTAACTTTGTAAACGCCTGAATTTATCGGTGCGTCGACCGGTGTGCCGCTCTCGTCTGTGAACGTTACGTTGACGGTAGCATCCGTAACCGCCTCGTTGCCCATACCGAGAATCGCAACGGAAGATTTGACGTAATCTGTCATATCCGTTCCGTCATAAAGCCTGTTGGTCGAAGTCAGTGTATAACTGAGATAGGTAGAAGGAGCTTTTGTTACCGAAACGGTTACTGCGTTTTCAAGTACAGAATTTCCTCCCCCTGCTATTTCATAATTCAGATTGTCTGCAAGGATTACGTTTATCGTATATTCCCCGGCATTTCTGACAAAATTGACTTTTTTATCTCCGGAATAATATTCTATGTTGAGATAATTTTCAAGTCCGACGTAAGCGTCGAGTTTGTTTCCTATAATCATATCAAGCGAGTAACTCTGATTTGTCGCGTTATACTCAAACGTGCCTCCTCCGAAATCAGAAGTTATCTTCTCAATCTGTTTTTTATTTACGGTAACGGTTACCGTTACGGGGTCAGCGGTATAATTGTTGCCCTCATACGAAACGACAATTGTATATTTTCCCGCGTTCCATGTGTCGTCCCAGTTTACAACGGTTCCCGTAATTGACGTATCGTCGCCTGCATACGCTTTGATAACGATTTTGCCTTCGTCCGGTTCAAATCCTATCGTGGCAATTGTCGCGTCGATAGCAGTCTTTTCATCTCCGTAAGCATAAACGTATTCGTTCTGCGTTACGGCAATCTGTGTGGGCGCAGGCAGGATTGTCAGCGTTGCGGTATAAGACTGCGCTACATAATTTGCCGCATCTTCACCCTCAACGGAAAGCACTTTGACGTAAGTCCCTGCGTTTCTAATCTCAGAGTTGTCAAATACTATTTCCAGGATATCCTCGTTGATTACTCCTTCTATTCTCGCCGTCGGGGTCCAGGTTTCGGCATTGTAAACGACGCTGTTGCCGGTTTCAAGAGAATCTCCCGACTGCCATCCCTCAAAGAACACGGTAACCGCTTTGGGGGAAACAAACAGCCTTGACGTATCCGCAAAAGATATATCATAATTAGTTCCCGGCTGTGCGCTTACGAGAGTAGCAGAAAAATCTACGTAATCCGAAAGATTGTATCCCTCCTCGTTTACGGTGAGTCTGTCGAGAGAGGTAACGCCTTCTTTGTAGACTCCGATGATATTGTTGAGAGTATCGCCGTAAATAAGACTTCCGCCTGATATGCTGCCGGTAAACGTCGGGAGCGAACTTGCGCCGTAAGTAACGCTGATGTCATCCACGGTAACCGTAATAGAACGCTTTGTAACCGTAAGTTTACCGCTTTCCGAAGTCGTATTCACAGTATAGTTCTGATTATCCGCACTGACGGTAATATCATAACTTCCCACGACGAGTATGCCGCTCTGAACAGAGAAGTTCACCTTGAGCTGAGCAGCGTTCTCATAATCGTTCCATACCGTAACCCCGTCATCGCTGTATACTGTATAGTCGCTGAACAACACTTCTTCTCCGTAAACAGAAGATACGTCGCCTGCTTTGATGTATATGGTTTTTCTCACCACGTTAAGAACGCCCGGTATTACGTTGAACGTATAATTTGCCGTGTTTCCGTCAGTTACCGCAACGACCTCGCCGTAAAGCGGATAGCTGCCTACCGTTGAATAACGCTCTGCATTGGTAAAATAATTTATCTGCAATTCTATTGCGTTGTCGTCAGAGGTATATTTTGCGTTTCCGAGAGAAATTTCGTCGCCGTAAACTATTTTTACCTCACTGCCGTCCAGCGTTACGTTTACCGCCTTTGGAGTAATCGTGAAATAAAGCGCCCTTGTAACATAATTGTCGTCAGCACCGAATACGTATCTGAACATTGCCATATAATCGCCTGCGTCCGAAGGTCTTCCCGTGAGCTGATTGTCATACTCTCCGCTCTCGCTCTTTGAATACCATACAACCTCATCCACGTTCTCCTCTTCGTTGCCGCCGTAACTGCCCTTTGCAACAATTTCGGGCGACTGTCCGAAGACGTAAGACGCAATCGTCGTCTGCTCTCCGTTCACCGTAATAGTAATGCTTGCGTCAAGTACGTTTACGATAATCGTAACGGGTTCAAACACGTAATTGTCAGAGTCGATGTTACCGACGGTAACTGTCGTCTTGAACACTGCCTTTCCGTCTGCAAAACTGAGCGTATCTGATTCAACGTCTGCAACGAAAGTCTGATGATTCAGACTGGAATTGTCATAAACGCCTGTATCGTCAACAAGCAGCAAATCTATCGACGGCAGGTAGTCCGCTATCGTCGTAACGGGAATTTCATCCTGCTTTATTACCGTAACGAACTGAGTATCCGAGCCGATAAGTGTAAGCGTGTATTTTTCTATACTGAACGAAACGGTTTTCTGAGCCGACTCATAGTTGGAGCTTGCCGCAACAGAAACTGTAAACGTGTACAGTCCCGCGTTGACTGCGGTATTATCAATCGCTTTATCGCCCTCCACCGTGAACGTAACCTCGCCGTAAGCATCGTTTTCAATCTGCGTACCTATGCTGTATGACGGGGTCTGAGCCTTTCCGGAATAGACGAGGCTCTGATTGTCCTCGACATCAATTGTCAGCTGGGCTTTCTGTACGGTAAGAAGATAGGGAACTTCACAAGCGTTGTAGTTGTTTGTTCCTGCAAATACCAGCGTAATTTCATAATTTGTCGCACCTTTTATTTCGGCACTCTGATTTACCGTTACATAATTTCTGAGAGAAGACGCGTCTGCCATACCGGGAGCGGAAATGCTGTATTCCGCCTCTCTCTCAAGACCGTTGTATACGATGCTCTGTACGGGCGTTATAACAACGTCGGCTTTATTGACGGTAAACTGCGTCGTCGCCGTCGCCTGCTTATACGCACTTCCCTCTGCAACGGTTATTTCAACCTCGTAAACGTCTGCGTTTACAGGGCTTTCAACAGATTTGTTATAAGTTATCACGACGTCGCCGGTAAGGTCTGCCATATTTTCTTCCTGCGCAACGCCTACGAGCGTATAAACTATGTTCTTCGGTGTGCCGTCATAAACTGCCTCTACGCTATCGAATCTGATTTCCGCAATCTCTGCTTTTTCGATTGTGAAAGTTCCGTTGACGATATTTCCCACTTTATAGTTGGAATTGGCAAATGCTGCCGTTGCGACATAATCCGCAGGCATAATCGCCTCTGCTCCGCCATTGTAACTCATTTCGACAGCCGCATCTTCGCCGTCAAGCACTCCTGCGGTTCCGTCCTGAGTCTGCAAAGCGAAATCAAGCACTTTGTTAGTATTGTCGTAAATAAGACTTTCTGCGAGCGTAAGCGTAACGTCTACCGACCTCTGCTCTATCACAAGTCCCGTCGTTCCGTCGACGTAAAGTTCGCTGCCGTTTACTATTATTCTGCCTATCTTGTATTTGCCCGTTTCAGGAGTTATTTTTATAAGATAGTTGCCCGCGTTGACTACGTTCTGATATATCTGCCCGTCTTTTTCGTACTCAAGCGTGTACACCTTGTCTACGCCTATACGCACGTTTTCGTCAAGCGTCATCTGCGCGTTGTGAGCATAAGTGCCGTCGTATATGCCGCCCGTCGCGCTGAGCGTACCGTTGATTTCGCGTTCGTTTATTTTCAGATTGCCTGAACTTACGGCAAAATCATAGTCGTTTGCAATAACCTGAGCAGCCCCTTCTACAAGAGCCGATTCAACCGTTGTCGGGTAATTCCCCGCAACGGTAAGCGCGTTGACGTCGGGATTTTCCGTCTTTACAGTAAAGACAAAACTGTCTTTATCATTTCCTACCCAGCTGCCGCTTGCCGTAACTACCGCAGAATTAAGAACCTCTGCCGGGTCATTGCCATATGTGGATTCAACCGTTCCGGCAGAAAGCTGTATAGATACTTTACTTATAGTAAAATCCGTTACGTTGATGGGCAGACTTATATTGTCCGTAAGTACGTTTTCTGCACTTCCGCCGTAAGTTACCTTCGCAGTAGCCGTATAATTGCCGGCGTGATACGGCAGATTGGAATAGAACATGTCGTCAGACGGCGCGCTGTAAGAAACCACAACACCGAAAGACGACGGATTGCAAAGTTCGTTTCCTTGCAGGAACCCGTCAAATCTCGCTGTTACACTCTTTGGCGAACCGTCGTATTTCAAGCCATCGGTTCCTTCCCATACAAGAGTCGCCTGGAAGGGATTTACCGTGATTGTCTTTGAAGTATAACTTTCCTTGACTGCGCAGTAGTAATATGAGCCGTCCTTTTCTATAAATTTTTTCTGAAGATTAGACGGTTTGTTGTATGTAAGCGTATAATTTCCGCTGTCGCCCGAACCTTCAAATTTATATCCGCTGACGGCATAGCTCTTTTCACTCGCGTTGGTAATCGTGCTTGAAGAAGAAAGCGTAAAGTTGGACGCTCCGCCAATTATTCCTTCAAGTTCGCTTGCGCTGAAATTGACCTTATTGCCCGTACCGTAATCAGAATCGTAACCCACGAACGCAGGAACGTAAAGATAATTGCCGTTGTACGTGTAGGAATAGGCACTACCGCTGCCGGTATAACCGTCGTCGTATCTGTCTGTGCCGTCATATGCCTTTGACATATCAAAGTCCATATACAGATATGAACCGTATATTGCTGAAACGCTGAAGGCAGTCGCATCGTTGCCTGTGGGATTGGACGAGGTGAACGTGGACGTACCAATCTTGTTGGCAGTCGCTCCTATATCGGGATTAACGGTAGAATCGTATCCGGTATACATTGCCGGAACGTAAACGCTGCCGTTGCCGAAATTGTTATATGTTTTAGTATATATAGAATACAAATCGTAAGCGGTGTCCGACCCCTGCTTTATCTGATACACAAAGTTCTTCTCGCTCTGATTAGAAACCTTATAATACATACCTCTTATATTGTTTGCGTCGTCTGCAGTGGTATTTTCGTTGTATGAATATGAACCGTCCATAGCGGTATTGCGCGCAAATATAAACTCGTTGCCAAGCGTCGAAGCGTCAACGAGAGTGTAAGTCCAGTTCCACCTTATCCAACTGTTTTTAGCCTCGTCTATTCCTGCAATCTCATGTATCGCAAACGGATGATGAGTCTTAATCGTCTGCGCCATAGCTGAAGTCATATAAACGTTGTTGAGCACGACTGTCTTTCCCCTGTACATCGCGCCTATACCGTAAGAATCTCTCATTTCGCTCGCGTTTGTATAGGAAGAAGTATTCTTGTCGCCGTAGTCGTGGTCGATAGAGTCCGTAGCGGTAGAACAAGCCCAGTTCGCTACGCCGCCCGTCGAAAGGTAATTGGATTTTACCGCGCCACCAGATTTTGTCAGGTTGATATAGACACCGTTTACTTCGAGCCCAGCATTAGCAGCCTTTGACAGCCAGCCCACGAGACCACCTGTTAAAACTGTTGCATAGCCGTTTTTTTGAACTACCCCTGCCCAGTTTTTACTACTATATGTGTGTGCCTCAGATTCAAGCGAACCGCTTCCGAGAAGAGAAATTTTTCTGAGATAGACCCTTCCGTTTCCGATTTGTCCAACAAAACCTCCTGTATTTATCATAAGTCTGTTAGAATTCGAGCTGTTCTGCTGACCGACGTTGATAAGAGTGCCGTTGTAAGTCACGTTGGTATAAGATATGACGCCGCCGGTTGCAAACGCTGTAACGCCGCCGAAGATGTTCGCCATATTATCGCCGCCCCACGCGTTTCCTTCATTTCCTACCGCAGCGGCGTTATTCTGCAACCTGAGATTACCTGTATAAGTAACTGTACAATTGTGAATAAGACCGCCAGACATTCCGCCCGCTATACCGCCTATTCTTGCCATATATGCGCTTTCCCCGTCAGGCTGATTGGATTTTCCCGCATTGCCGGTATTGAATCCGAACAATGAGCCGCCGCTCGCAGCGTTGATTACGACGTTGAGATCCTTTATCGTACCGGTAAGATATTTGACGAGAAAACCGTACGTTCCGTCTCCGTTCTGAAAATTGTATACCGCGTTTGAAGGCATATTGATTGTTACAGTGTGTCCGTTGCCGTACAGCACGCCGCCGAAAGTACCGTTTGCAGCCGCTGACGTATTTCCCGTCGATGCCGTATACGATATATCCCCCGTGAGATAATGCTTTCCGTTGCCTTTCAAAGCACTATCCAACGAAGACGCATTAGTAACGGGCGACGCACCTGAAACGACGTTGTTCGTAATAAAATCGTCATTGTCGATTTCACCCGGTTTAAGCACGCTGGACGTTACGTCAAGCTTTGAATACATCTCGTCGTCCGTCGTGATTTCACTTGTTGCCAGAACGTTCTGAACATTTCCCGTTTCTGTCAAAGTCTGAATTTTTTCAGGCATTGATATCACAGAAACCGCAATGAACGCAATCAACAATATTGTCGCTACGATGGCTGAATAAACCAAATTCTTCTTTGTCTTACTCATAATCCTCTCTCCTACTTTATCTGATTTCTACCGCATATGCCTGCAAGAAGGTACCGTTCAGTCCTTCGAAAGCAGCTATTTTTCCGTATTCTTCGTATATAGCGAGGTCAAAACCGATGTATACGAACGCTTTGTCCTGCAACTGAGTTACCGCAACGGGCATTTTTAACTGCAGCCCGTTTTCAAACACGACCGTTGCCGACGTGTATGTTTCTCCCGCGACGACATAATTCTGAGTCATTGCGTCGTCGAAGTAAACTGCTTTTATTACGTTTCTGTTTACCGTAACGGTAACGTCCCCGTCCTCATAGAACCAACCTGCGCCTTCGTATTTCGACTCGTCCGTCCTTACCGTCGCGTCGAATACGCTGCCTGAATTGTATCCCCAGTCCGGATTGCCGCTTACGATAGTCTTAACGTCAATCGTTTCTGTCTTCCCGTCTGTATACGTCGCCGTCGCCTTTGACGGGAAAGGATTGTATTTCTCGTCGCCGGTCGACAGATACAGATAATACATATACGGGTCGATACTCAGCACGCCGCTTTCCTTCTGCCCCTCGTAAACGAGAGCGTTTCTGCTTTTTGCGTCAAGACTCAGCCTGAGCGTAACAGTCTGTTTCAGAGCATTTTCAACAGGCTCCAAGGTTACGCCGTCAGCCGCAATTTTCTTGTCTATCGTAAACGTTACGTCAACAGTCGCCGCAGACAAATCAGTCCTCGGTCGCGATATAAGTGCGTCAAGCGCGCTCATATCCCAGGTTATCCCCTCTGTCAGCAGTTCAGGTATAAACGTACCGTCAGCATAATAGAGGTTGAATCTGCCTATAAGCTGGTCGATTATAGACTCTTTTCCGGCATCCGTTCCTCCGTCCTTGAAGTCGAGGTCGTACCAGGAAATATTCACTGTCTGGTCAAAAACCGTACTGTCGTAATAGTTGACGGTTACCGGATATCTCGAACCGTTCGCAAAAGTAAGATAAGCCGTCTTGCTGCCGCCTTTCACGCTGTCGGCTCCCGCGCCTGTAAGCGTTACCGAAACCCCGTCGGTAAAGTACTTGACTTTCTCCCCTGAATACGTCGTTACCGTGATGTAATCGGGCAAGGATTCGTAAACGTGCAGATTAATCGGGTCCACCGTTCTCACACAGTCCGCGCCTCCGCTCGCAACGTTCTTAACTTTAAACGTTATGTTCATTGAACTTGCCGTGCCGTCGCTGTAATTTGCGGTCGCTTTTATCGTATGCGTGCCTGCGCTGTTCATAATGCTCTTAAGCACGTCTTTCGTAAACGCATTTCCGTTGTAAGTCAGAGAAATGCTGCCTCTCTTGACAGACGTGCCTTTCTGATATACAGCCGTGCCGTAATCACTGAAGTATCTTGTCCAGTATTCGTCCACAGCCGCCTGATACCCGTTGTTCGAAGAGTACATATAGGGATTGAAGGTGATGTTCTGCGAGAGATTGCCCCAGTCTACGACTCCTTCTGTACCGCTCAGCGTATAGGAAGAATCTCCTACCGCTCCCGACTTGTTGTAAATCTGGATTTCGTTGCCGAAACGGTAGTTGTTCGTGCGGAATCCCTCTGTGGAGTAATAGCTGAATCCGCTACGCCACATCCTGCCCTTACCGCCGTAATAACAATCGTTGTAAGAGCCGTATTCATAACTGTAAGAATATACATTAAGATTGTCGGGTCCGCTGTCGACTACATTGAACAGCGTCCTTACCGTCTGTGTCAGTACCTTGCCGGTATTCTGCCACTCACCCGTATTTTCGTCGAGGGTATACTGCTCTACCTTAGCACCGGTATCCGTACCGGTAAAGGATACGTTTGCAAGCGTTCCTTCGATAAAGTTGACGTTGATTTCAGCCTCGTTGTAAACCGCAAACGGCAACAATCTCTTGACTATTCTGTGCAGGTTCTGCGCCGTACGGTCGTATTTTACTACACCGCTGACAGCAGACAGTGCGCCGTTGATTCCGCTAAGAGCGTCGTCTACGATGTGCGGCAGCTGTCTGATGATGCTGTCCCATACGCTGTAAGGAGTAGTGTCGGGGGATACCGCGCTTACGGTGTTGGACGCCGCAACGCGGTCCCACCACATATAAGCAAGATAGTTCTTGTTGAATCTGATATTGCCCAGCTGGAGAGTCGTCATATCGATAATCGTATCCGCGCCGAATATACAGTTCATCACGCCGTCAATCATCTTATTCAGCTCATACGGGTCGAGTTTTACGTTTATGTTACCGACTCCCGTCGACAGGAGGTTTATAGTAATACCCGGACGGAGCAAAGCCTCCAGGTTGAGGTCTGCAAACACTTTCGCTATTCCCGTCACCTCTTCTTCAGTTCCTGTATCCTGCGAAGGAGCAGAAGGCTCTGACGGAGTTTCTTCCTGCCCTAAGTTGTTTGCTGCGTCGTAAACTTGCTTTATAAGATTTTCTACGGTAGGAGCAAGCATACCGAGGATATCGAGGTCAAGCGAGATACCTGAACTAAGATAAGACGCTATGTCAATCTGTATGAGTCCTATCAGTCCGCCCACGACCGTGAAATATCCGTTGCCAAGATATATCGTTGCTTTGCCGTTTGCATAATCCAGATAGAAGTGCAACATCGCCTTCTTGCTGCCCGTACCGTGAGTATAATATTCAGACTCGTCTATATCGTAAACCGAAAGCAACATCGCGCTGTGTCCTATCGCGCCCACGGTCGCGCCGCAGTTGTCAAGCGTTACCGGTCCGTTTATCTTGTTGAGTTCAAGCCTTGTGTACTGGTTGTCAGGCTCGCTGCTGTCAACTACCGTACCAACGGTGTTTGTCTTTAAGTCGAGAGCGAGTGCAAGTTCAAACCCGTCGAGGAACTGCTTGACTACCTGTCCTCCGTCCACTTCTTCAGAAGTCGTATCAAGAGTTACAAACTTGCTCGTGTCTTCGGGTTTGTATCTGTCGGGTTTGCCGTTGAATCCGAGGGTGAGAGCTATCGTTGCGTCGCTGCCCATGTTGATGTATGCCTCTATCTGCTCTCCGGCAAGGTCGATGCCAAGTCCAGCCTCAAGTACGAAATCTATATCAAATCCCAGCGCACGGAAAATCTGACTCATAACGTCGCTGGTTATGTCTGCCACAACCTTGCTGTCTGTAATCTTAATTGCAGAAAGCAGATATCTGATTATGTCATTGCTGCCCACCGCGAGCGTTCCCGTTTCTCCGCCCTCTGCAAACATCGCCGCGCTTTCTGCCGCGTTCTCAGCCTCAGCCGCAATATCCTTGCCGTAGAACAAATCGTTGAGAATATCCGATATGATAATGGGATTTATTCCCGCCAGCGTTTCGTCAAGCAAATTGAACAGTACCGGTACAAGCGGAGAACCTGCAACGTGTATGTCGACAAGTCCCAGACCTCCCAAAGCTATATACAGGTCTTCCCAGTCACCGTAAATTCCCAATACAGTCTTGTTGTTCACCGTACCGTGCATAACGATTTCAAGCATAAGCTGGCGGGTTTCAATATTCCAGTTGAGCAGCACTTCGAGGTCGTAATACAGCTCGTCGAATTCAATCTGCACGGGTATGTTCAGATTTACACCGAGTTTTTGCAGCAACCCTGAAATAAGACTGTTTATATCCACTTCGCTCGACTCTGCGTCCACGGTAAGATTGGCTTTTATCGAATTGTTGCCCAGCGTCTGTTTGAGCGTTGCAATCAAATCGTCGTTGTAATCCTTATAATTCTCTGCCTTGCTCCTTAGATAACTGTCGAGAGCAGCGACGTCTATACCGAACTCAAGCGCATCGGAAGGTATTTCAATCGTCAAATCCAACGCGTTGCGTTCTCCGTCCGTCGTGGGCAGCAATACTCCTCCGACGGATATCGACAATCCGTTGCCCAGTCTTATGCCTGCGTTAAGGTCGAAAGCAGACAAGTCTATACCAAGGTCGACTCCCATATCGCCGAGAACGGCAATTATCGCGCCGAGAGCAGCGGTTACGGCTATCTCGTTCTCGCTTATTCCCACAACTATTTCGCCGTGTTCGTCATCAAGCGGCGTCATCACGGTACTTTCTCCCGTTTCACTTGTAACAACCGCAACGGGCTGACTCTGCTCTTCTGCAGTATTGCCAAGCTGATTAAGCTTTGCAACCACAGCACCGAGAAGGTCGAAATCCACCTTGAATACAGGGAACGTGATGCCCAGGAGCTTTATTCCGCTCGCATCGATATAGAGCGTGTCGTCGTATGCGTAAAGTCCTATCAGCACGCTGCCTGCCTTAACAAGGTTGCTCGCGCCCAGATTGAGGTCTTTTTCAGCGACGATTTCAATGCTTGCCATGCCGTTTCTGCCGCCGGCGGTTCCGTCATCGGAATATGCCTTAAGGCTTACCTTGAGGGCAAGTTCTATATCCGTATCTTCGTTAAACGTCCACAAAAGCTGCGTGCCTTCAAGCGCGCTTACACCGAATTTTGCCAGCAGCTCCGCCACGTTGTAAGTTCCTTTCTTAAAAGAAACCGAGAGATTAAGCTTGAAGTTTATATCCGCAAGATTGTCGATAACGTCGCGTATGACAGTACCCGTATCCGTCGCGTCTATTTCGTAATGGTCATACAGGAATATAGCGGGTATGTAAGCATCTGAAACAATCATACCGTTGCTGAGTGCCGCGTTTACGCTCATTGAAATAAGAGCGTCCTCTTTCTCTCCGAACAGCGTCGCATCGAACGCAACGGTTCCCGAAAGAATTCCCAGATTTGCACTGAGGTCGAAAAGGTCAGAACCGAGGTCTATCTGCTTGCCTGTCAGAGCAAATATGATTTCCTGCAAAAGCTGAGTGGACAGAGCGAGTTTTATGTTGGTATTCTCAAGCAATACTACGCCGAGCAGCTGTGCTATCCATGCGTTTTCCCCGCCGGATGCTCCGCTCTCTCCTTCTGTTTCGCCGTCCGTTTCTCCTTCTGTAGCGTCAAGAACTACTGCCTTTTCCTCCGCTCCCGAAGAATTCCCGAAGAGATTTCCCAGAATTTCGTTGAGGTCGAGTCCCTGCAAGCTGTCGATGGCACCGGTGAGCGTTTCGCTCAGTTGTTCTATCAATCCGACGTTGCTCACCTTTACGCTGAACAGTCCTACGCCCGACAAGTCTGCCACAAGTTCTCCTCCGTACAGATATACTCCGACAAGTATGTTGCCGGCATTTCTGACCTCAAACATCATCGTCAGAGTTTTGGTTACGGAGTTAAGGTTCCATTGCAGAGCAAGCTGCAACTGTTTATTGAAATCGCCGGTTTCTACGGCTATCGGCACGCTTATACCGTTTCCTCCCGTCGCAACGGAAATTATGTTGTTGACAAGTTCGTTCAGATAATATTTGCCCGCATTGAAATCTACGTTGAGGTCTATCAGCATCGAACCGGTAAACAGATTATCCGCAATTCCCTTGAGTATGTCAGAATACGTCTTGTCGTATCCGCTGATTCTGCCGCCCACGTAATCGTTGAGGGTTTCGTAAAGAGTCTTGTCGCCTGCTGCGATATCCGCAGTGGACGCCTTAAGACTGAGCGCAAAGTCGGACGGTTCTCCGCTCACCGTCTGCATAACGTTTCCTTCAACGTCAAGGCTGAAGGTGTACACACCTTTACCCTGAGAATCGTCGCGTACAAGACTTATCTCTGCATTGATTCCTCCCAAAGCAGACAGTATCTTGTCTGCTGTCGCCGCAGAATCTCCCGTAAGGAAGTTCGCAAGCAACGCGCCTATCGCGCTCATAGTCGCTGAAAGTTGCAACTTGTTACGCGCAATTATCAGAGAAATGTTGCCGCCGTCGCCGCCAGCAAGCGCGAGTGCCTGAGCCTGTGAACCGTTTCCGCTCTGCTCTCCGTTCGCAAACAGTCCAGAAATAGCAGATTCAACCGTATTGTAGAGGAAGGACGGCAGGTCGAAATTGTCAACCTTGAATACGGGAAGATTAAGTCCCAGCACCTCAAGTGCGGTTGCATCTATATAAAGACTTCCGTCCTTTATATAAACCGCAAGCAATGCCTCTCCTGCAGGTATCACCGTAATGCCTTCGCCTCCGCCTACCGTCGTACCCAACGACAGCGGCTGATTTGCGACGATTTCAAGAGCCATTACGCCATCGACAATGCCACCTGACTGACGTATCGCGCTGTTGAATCTGATTGAAAGGTCTATGGTGGGCTGTCCGAAAGATACGACAAGCGACGCATCTGAGGGAAGTCCCAGCGTCGTGAGGTCGACGAATTTGCCCACGAGTCCGAGTATATTGTACTCTCCCGGTGTAAAGTCGAGAGTAACGTCCGCTTTAAGAGAAATACCTTCAAGAAGACCCGTAACGTATTGTTGTAAATCCTCTTCTGACGTGAATACGAGTACCCCTTCAGCGTCCACATAACGGGTATATTCGCTTGTCAGAGCGGAAAGCGACCAGCCTTCCATATATCCGAAGTATTCGCCGTAAGCACTGAGTCCTTTTACAAGGTAAGCCCTGAGGTCTTCGATATCGTTCTGTCCGTCAGGGACAAAACCGTCGTCACCGTACGCCCTGAGCAGGTCGAGTGCAAAACCGTAATCTATGCTTTCGTCATCCGTTCTGCCTATAGCAAGTCCTATACCAAGCGACAATGCGCCGCCGATATCCGCAATGACGTCGACTTTTCCTTCAGTTACGTCAATCGCTCCCGATACGGATACGAAATCCACGTCTATTCCCAGCGAAGACAATATGGTCGCTATCATCTCGCGCGTGATATCAATATTAATTAAAGCGTCGCAAGCAGAAATTCCTCCCAGCAAGGATATAATGTCTATCGCCGTACCGCTTTGCTCTCCGCCATCGCCCGTTCCGGGTTCAGCGGGAGTTTCATCGGTCGTTCCGTCAGGTGTTTCCTCAGGCGTATCGGCAGGATTGAGCAGATTCTCGAACAGTGTGTTCAAATCAGCGTTCTCTATTCCGTCTACAGCCTTATTGACAGCGTCTTCGATAATCTTTATGATGCCCGTGTCGCGCAACAGGAAACTGCCGAAGTCCATTACCGTAACCACTATCGTTTCGCCGCAGGCGCGCGCACTCAGCAGAACGTTGCCGTCGCCTTCCGTAAGTACTACGGCATATTCTCCTCTCTCTGCATTGAGTGCAACGAGAAGACCGACTTTTCCGCCGGTAATTTCAACGTCTATGTCGGTATCCGGCAGCCACTTCTCTACAAATTGCTCCACAAACTCGCTGAGAGCCGCCTGGTCTTTTGAGTCAACTTCGATTTCTGCACTCAGCGACATCTTGCCTACGGTGCCGAGAAGTGCTTTTATTACGTTCGACTGTGCGTCCGCAAGATTTGCCGTTTCCGCCTTGATTTCTTGTTCTATTTCGTCCGAAAGTCCGCTGACTCCGGTCTTGAAACCCTCCTTTCCGACAGTTATTCCCAATCCGAGTCCCATAGCATCGTATCCTTCGCTTGCCGCTACGGACGCATTTGCACCTATATTCAGACCGTTGCCGTCAAGCGACGCGTCAAGAACCACATTAAGTCCTTCTGGCAACGCAAACTGCACCCCGAAGGCGTTCAGTACGGACGCCACCGCGGCAAGTGTCAGTTTTGCCCTGAAGGAATCGGAATTTATTATTATCTCGCTCGCCTCGGCTGTGATTTCTGAATTCATACTGAGAGGCGTCGCACTGCCGTCAGCGTTCAGCCTTGAAAGAGTCTGCTCTTCGCCCGTGCCGAAAAGTCCCGAAACGTCGAATTTGAGTTGTATATCCAACGTCTTCATCAGGTTATCTATTACGGACGAAAGGTCTATTTCCGCCTTAAATGCAGGCAGATTCACGCCGAAAAGACTAATGCCAGAAAGGTCCGCGTATCCCGTACCGTCCTCTGACAGATACACTGCTATCAGTTTGCCTGCAGGCAGTATTTTGTCCGCACCCAGATTGAAATCTTCTTCAAGCGTAATCACGACGCTCGCGTTTATTTTATTCGTCGCCGCGTCGAGAGCCGCTTTCACGGTAAGTCTTGCCTTTACTGCGCTGTCGGCGGTTACCGTCCACGGAGTAACGACGCCTCCGGCGTTTTCAACCCCGAACAAAGACACGAGGTCCATTATATTGTATTTGCCTTGTGAAAGCGTAAGATTTATTCCTGTATCGACATATACGCCGGAAAGTACAGAACCTACCAGTTCTTTTACCGAATAAGTATATTTGCTTTCGTCGCCGACCTGCGCGTCAACGTAATCCGAAATATCCTCGTATCCTTCAAATTCAGGCGATTTACCTATGCTGAAACTGTCAAAACAAAGCGACGCTTTTATTCCGCCCGCGAGATTTGCGTCCGCGTCTATTTGAGCAAGCCCGTCTGCGTTGAGTTTGATTCCCAGATTTATTGCGCCGAATTCAGGCACTTTTACAGACGTCTGCCCTATTGCATTGAGGAACGCAGACAAAAACTCGTCGTCCACTTTGAAATTGAGTATGCTGTATTTACCGTCCTCATCGGTGCCGTCAGTAACGCTGACTTTGCTGCCGTCAACGCCGAAAACTCCCACGAGAACTTTTATAAAGTTCAATGCTCCGCCTGAAACATAATAATTGCCCTCACTGCCAGAAAGCGCGACGACTCCGTTTTTGTCCAACTTCGCATTGCCGTTGAGAGCGCGTCCTTCGGTAAAGAAAACGCTGTCAATCGCATCTGTAACTACGTTTTTGACCTGGGAAATAAGTTCTTTGAGGTCGACTCCTATCTTTACTCCCTTTCCGCCGTAAATACCGCCCAGAGTCTTAGCTATGTCGACGTAAAGATTGCCTTCTTTGTAATATGCACCGATAAACGGAACAAGCGTGCCGTCCTCTTTCTTTTCGTAAAGTTCCAGCACTATATAGTTTTCGTCGCCCTCTCCTTTCTGCGCTATGTCGAGCGATGTCCTGAGATTGAGTCTGTAATCGAGTCCCGAAGAAAGAACCAAAGCCCCTTCTGCAAATGCCTGTTTGCCCGTAATCGCGTTGAGCAGCGCGCCGAGGTCTGCATTTGTGTTGTTAACAGAAAGGTCCACGCCGAGGTCTATATTGCCGAGAGAAATCTGCTGATAACCGACAAGTTCTGACGGCGCGACGATTTCTACTTCTCCTTCCTTGTAAAAACCTGCTCTCGTGGTTGAAAATTCAAAATATTGCGCCCCTTCGTACTGCGCATCCGACGTTACGGAGCTGAGCTTGCCCGTCGTATTGTCAAGTGCGACGTTGAGGTTTATCTTCATATCGGGAAGTATTCCCTTGAACCAGTCTATAAAACCGGAAGTCTTTATGTTGAGTCCCGCGCCTTGGAGAATAGAATCGAGATTGATTAGATTGAGAAGGCTCACTATACCCTGCAAGCCCTTGGGATTGATTTCTATGCGATAAACGGTGTTGTTGCCTTCTATCTGGGCAGATGTAGTGGTGAACATCGTAAACAACATACCCAGTATGGTATCCATGTCCATACCCACGATGTCAAGACCGCCGAGAAGGTTGCCGAGAACTTCAGGCACTCTGTCCGCCACCTGAAGTATGTAGTTCATATCGAAGTCTTCAAGCGCGACGCCGCCCATATCCGGGGACCAGACGTAAAAGACGCCGTCCATCACGTACACGCCTACCGCCTTATTTCCGTTGCCGTCTGAAAACTCTATTGCGAGAGTGTACTTTTCTTCGCTTGTTACGTTTGCCTTAAGTGCGATTCCCGTAACGTTGCCGTCAGCATCCTTACCGCTGCCCTCAAAAGCGAAACTCAATGCGCCTTCCTTCTGGAATCCGGCTATGATTGCCTTGAGAGCGTTCAGCGTCGTTACCGCCGACGACTCAAGCCACAAAGCTTTGAGCGATAAGCTCTCTGTTGGAGTAATAATCCCGCTGTAAGTATTCTTACCGTCTGACCAGCCGGCAAAAACGTAACCTTTCTTTGTGGGAATATACAAACTGAGGTCGATTTCCTGCCCCGCCGTCATATTGACGTTGTAGCCGGTTTCTCCTCCCAGTTCGCCTCCGTCAAAGTCAAACGTAACGTTTACATATTTCGTCTTGTTGTCGCAAGCTGCAAGTCCTGCGGAAAGTACAAAGACGAGTATGAACGCAAGTATGACCAACGTCGTTGATTTTTTGAACCTGCTCATAGTTCTCACCTCTCACATAACGGTTATGCCACTCAGTAGCGCAACGCACACGCGTACGGATACGCGTATATTCACATATATATAAATTGTAACACAAGGTTTGTATTATTTCAAACATATTTATCTACTTGAATAAGCGTTTATTTAACGATTCAACACAAAATATTCCAAAAAATATACATCTTTTAGGAATTTACATTATAGTTTATGTGATAAAAACTTTATATTTTGTCCATATTAAAATCCGTATTTTATATAAGGATATTTTTATTAAAGCAATCAAACAACGATGATTTTTGCATGCAAAAGCAAAAAAAAACAACTTTTTACCGCTCTTTATTCTGAGTATTTTCTCATACGCACGCCCGCGATAACCGTAAGTGTTTATTTAATTTTCACAAAAATTCTATATCTTTTTTTCGATTTATTTTTTGAATATTATGTATTTTATGTTGCATAATATTTCATTTGTAAAATTTTTACTGTTTACATATTTTTAAATCGGAAATCAAATGCATGCTTAAGAATTATTGTATTGTCTACTTTCTCGATATCATATCGCCAAATTCCGGTACTGCCGTTTTCCAGTCAGACCTGACTCTTTTCTCTTTAATCTGCCGCTACAGTTATAATATGATGCATTTTAATTCATTTTAAGCCTCGTTTGTGCCTTAATTTTTAGTTTGCCTTTTACTTGCCGCCGTGTATTTCACCGTTTTAAATTATTCCGGTCCGGTAAACAAATAATTTTACATGTCGCTCGTACCCATGATTTTTATAATTCTTATTCTCTCCGTCTAAAATTTTTTTATAAAAAAGGCTTATGCCGATTTCTCCGCATAAGCCTTTTTTATTATCGCATTTTATTTTTTCAGAAAATCAGACCGACTTTTCTTGCGTCAGCCCTCAGTTGCTCTCTGAACATAGGATGCGCAACCGAAATGATTTTTTCAACTCTCTCTTTTATATTGGTACCTCTCAATGATACAACTCCGTATTCCGTGGCAAGAAAATCTATATCGTTTCTGGACAGAGATACTGCCGCTCCCGCTTTGAGCTGGCAAACGATTTTGGATTTTTCTTCCCTCTCTCCCGTGTGATGATTTTTCACCATAGCCGTAGAATACAGCACAATGAACGATTTACCGTTCTTGGACATCTGCGCGCCGATAGCGGTATCTGCCTGTCCTCCCGTTCCGCTGAACTGAGTAGACCCCAACGACTCGCTGCAACACTGTCCAGTAAGGTCCACTTCAAGCGTCGTGTTTACTGATATCTGATTATCGTTTTGAGATATTATATAGGGGTCGTTCACTTCTGCACAATTTCTGACCTCTATACCTATGTTGTCGTCCATAAACTCGTACAGTTTTTTATTGCCCAGCGCAAAAGCGGTTACTACCTTGCCTTTATTGCGCTGTTTTCTGCTGCCGTTGACAACGCCCGCCTCAATAAGGTCCACCATACCTGTCGTAAGCATTTCGGTATGTATACCCAGGTCGTGTTTTGTCATAAGTGCCTGAGCAAACGCATTTGGAATTCCGCCTATTCCCAGCTGGATACAGTCGCCGTCGTTGACGTAATCGGCAACGAGTTTTCCTATGATTTTATCCTTTTCGTTGGGTTCAATGTCCGGAATTTCAGGCAATTCGTAATTTGTTTCAAGAATATAATCCACCTGCGAAACGTGTATGTCGCAATCGCCGAACACTCTCGGTACGTTGGGGTTCGCCTCTATTATTACGAGGTCGGCTGCCTCTATCATTGCCTTTTCGTACACGTTTGAAAGACCGATTGACATATAACCGTGCTTGTCAGGCATACTTGCGTTGACGACGACTATGTCGGGATGAGCCGCCCACAGTCTTTTGCTTGCGGCAAGATGCAGATGATTGGGAATAAAAGAGAGATTGCCGTGCGCATGCGCTTTGCGCTGTTTCGCAGAATAGAACCAACTCTCTATCTTGAAAGAGTCTGCATATATCGGTTTTGTATAATCATATTCGCTTACCGAAAGACAATTTGTTACCCTTACGTTTTTTACTTTGTCGGCAATAGTATGCAACGCTCCGAGAAAACACTTTGCCTCAGCCGCGCCGAGTCCTGTAACGATATTGCATCCGTCTTTTACCAGCGACAATGCCTTTTCCAGGTCAATGACTTTTGGTTTGTAATCGTACATCTCATATCCCCCGATGTATATCTGTTTATTCCATTTTGCATTATACGGCATTTATTATCAACTGTTTTTTACGACAAATACCGAAATACTACAAAAAGCTCCCCAAACGTAAAGTTTGAGGAGCAGTATTCAATCAAATCAGTCTTCCTGGGTATCGTTCTTCTCCACCTTATCGGCACCGAGGAAGAACAGTGCCACAACTCCCGCTCCCGCATGCGAACCGATAACAGGACCGATAAAATCTATTACAACACAGTCAAGTCCGAATCTTTTCTCTATCTCGCTCTTTACGTAAAGAGCGTCCTCGTAGCAATCGCCGTGTCCGATGAAAATTTGTTTCTGCTCGCTTGCGGGCAGCATCTTTTCCTCCATTTTATCCACGAGAGCCTTGAGCGATTTCTTGCGGGAAACAACCTTACCAATCGGTATAAGTTTTCCTTTTTTATTGACATAAAGCACAGGCTTTATGTTGGCAAGAGAACCTATAAACGCAGCCGTCTTCGTTACTCTTCCCAGTCTTGCAAGATGCTTGAGGTCGTCTACCGTAAAATAAGAACACAAATGTGCCTGCGTTTCTTCAACGTATTTGCACAACTCTTCAAATCCTGCACCTTCTGCTCTCTTCTTAAGAGTGTACCATACGAGAAGTCCTTCGCCCATACTTGCATTGTAGCTGTCTACCGCAGCAAGCTTACATCTGGGATATTTTTCGCGCAGTTCTTTGAATACTCTCACCGCATTGTCGTATGTTCCGGAAAGTCCTGAAGAGAATACGACATAAAGCACGTCTTTGCCTTCTTTAAGCAGCGGCTCGACATATTTGAGTATCGTCGCCTCGTCTACCATACGAGTGTTCGTTTTTCTTCCTGCGCGCATAAAGTCATAAAACTCTTTTGCGGGAAGAGTTTTAGTTTCTCCGTCGAAGTCCTCATCGTCAAGCATAAATCCCATAGGGAGTACGGTAAAATCCTTCTCGTAAAACTGTTTTGGAAAATCTGTGGTTGCGTCAGTTACGATATGAGTCATATTGCCTCCTAAATATGTGTCAAATAATAGACAAGTGTGAAGTTTTAATCTATAATAATTATAGAACAAATTCGCGCACTCCGCGTATTGTTTTACGCGGATATTTACTCAATTATTGCTCATTACGATACACTGTTACGCGTTTTGTCAATTTTTTAACAAGGAGTCCTTTATATGCCAAAAGACAGAAGAATAAGAAAGACGCAGAGAGCGATAATAACCGCCACCGTACAGCTGCTCAACACTGTTCCGATAAATAAGCTGTCCATAAAAGAAATCTGCTCTCTCGCTGACGTGAGCCGCAGCACTTTTTATCTGCACTATTACGACGCTACCGACGTGATAGAACAGGTTCACAACGACATAATCGCAAATATTACCAGCGTTCTCGACAAGTTTGATTTTGCTACTATCCTTACGAATCCCGAACCTTTCCTGAGGCACGTATTCGATTTTCTGCAAAACGACCTCGACCTTTATATAAATCTTCTGCAGAACAACTTTCACTCTGACTTCCGTCGCAAGCTGAAAGGTCTGCTTGAGAACAAAATACTTCAGGAAAACTCATACCGTTACCGCGACAGGACGATGTTTGAATATTCGGTATGTTTTCTTATTTCGGGTCTTGTCGAAACCATCTGCGACAATCTTCAGGATATAGGAACTCCTAAGAGCGCTTTCCTGCTCCAGTCGCTTACAAACCACGTAAAAGGCGGTTTTTCAGTATAATTTGTTTCTCCGTCAGGACAAAAGCGCGGCTCCTGCCGTAATAGGCACGCTCTCCCTGTGAACGGCTTTAAAGCCGAGTAAGATTCAAAATCGATTGCGGTTATGCCGTTTACCGGGCAAAAATGTGTTTTGCACTGCAATGCCGCAGACAACTGAATATCAACAGGTATTATCAAAAACAAAAACTCCGTTTCAAAGCGGAGTTTTTATTTTCTTTGTCTTATTATGTTATGCTTTCTTTTTTTTGAAATTCATTAATCTGCAAAACCTGAATTATACCAGAGCAGAATAATGCGATATTGTCCCGGTTTTATATCTGATTTTCTTGCGTAAGAGCTTTTGTGAAGACAAGCTCAAAGCCTCTTAACGCGATACGCAAGACTTATCGTATATTTGAGCTTTAATCTTCTTTTATCACTCTCTTTTTCTCAAGGGCTTTTTCTATCTCCTCTTTCTTTCTGCCTACGAGGTCATAAGCAAGAAGAGGCAATGTGGATACAAACAGACTAACCGCCGGAATAAGCGTGAGCAGCATAAATATCGCAGTGCGGGTTCCCGGTGTCTGTTGCTGAATCATGGTTACCCCGTTTTCGGTAATCGGCTGAACGTAATCCGCTATTTCCAGGACAAGCGGTATCGCACCTGCAGAAAACGCCGCACTCAGTTTGCCCACGAAAGATATACATGAGGACGCAAGTCCTTCTGCACGTATATCCAGCTTATACTGAAGATAGTCAATGCACTCTCCCACCATAGAGAAGGTTATCACGTTGTAAATGCCCAGAGGCAGACCGCTTAAGAAGAAGAAAGGCAACGCGATATAATAATTGTATTTTGTCAGCGAGCCTATCACAAAGAACAATCCCAGTACCGCACCTGAAAATACGCCGGCACCCAGAGCTATTCTGCGAGTATTGTACTTCTTGAGCAGTTTAGGCATTATTATCATGGACGGAAACATACCTATTCCTATCAGAGCCGCGCCCAGTATCTGCCTCATATCGTACACGAAAGCGGTGAAGGAATTGGCGGTTTCGTAATAAGCGAACACATAATCAGCTGCGTAAGTATAAGACGCCTGAATCATGTATCTGCCGAAACTGAGCAGCCCGAACAGCATTACGAGAACGAGCGGTTTGCACTTGCCTATAACGGCAAACGACTGTTTTACGCTCAGCTTTTCCTTTTGCGGCTCTATTCTCTCTCTCGTAAAAAAGAAAGTTAAAGAAAACGGCACTATCGCGATTGCCGCAAAGAGTATCGCCCCTGCCATAAGTCCTTTTCTGAGTCCCAGCAGATTGTCGCCTATGAGCAGAGCCACAATCGCCACGGGCAACGCGCCGCCTATACTGTTGAGCGTACGCGCAAAAGAAAGAAACTTATCTCTTTCCGCAACATTGGGAGTCATGGCGTAAGGCAAGCCCCAGAAAGGCACGTCGCATACCGCATAAGCAACACCCCAGACCATATACGTTATCGAGGCGTATATCATCTTTCCAGTCATGTCCAGACCGAAATCGATAAAAAGGAAAACGCTGAGAAGTGAAACTATAAACGGAGCAAACAACAGATATTGCCTCATCTTGCCGAATCTCGAACGGGTATTGTCGACCAACACGCCCATAAGCGGGTCGCCTATCGCAAACACAAGGCGCGCCACCCACATAAGTCCCATTACGAAAAGCAACTCAAGACCAAGCACGTCCGTGTAGAACCTGCTCAGCCACGAAGTCATCATCGCATACATCGCTCCCTGTCCCAGAGCGGCAATACCGTACCACGATTTTTCCGTTCTCGACAGATAAGTTTTGTTTTCCAAATAAAATCTCCTTTATGCGCCTGCGTTGAAAATTGTAACACTATTTTACTGACAACGCAAACGAAAACGCGGCATTAAAGATTTGCCGCACGGCAGACTCAGCGGAATTTCGTTCTCGCTATACTGTCCGCCCACCCCATAAGCAAGTCGTTTCTCTTCTTCCTCGACATTGTCGGAGAGAAAATCCTCTCCACGCCCACGTTTTCTCTTATTTCGTCCTCGTCTTTCCAGTACCCGGTATTCAATCCGGCAAGATAAGCGACGCCGAGAGCGGTTGTTTCTATTATTTTAGGTCTTACCACATTGCAGTCGAGTATATCCGCCTGAAATTGCATAAGGAAGTTATTTGCGCACGCACCGCCGTCCACGCTGAGAGCGTCAATCCTGCACCCTGCGTCGCTCTGCATCGCATGCATCACGTCAACCACCTGATATGCGATAGATTCGAGAGCAGCTCTTACTATATGCGCCCTCGAAGTGCCTCTCGTGATTCCCGTAATCAGTCCTCTCGCCTTTGCGTCCCAGTGCGGCGCGCCCAGTCCTACGAAGGCGGGTACGAGATAAACCCCTCCGGTATCCTTGACGCTGAGCGCAATCTCCTCGGTCTGCGGAGAAGAATCTATTATCTTAAGCTCGTCGCGCAGCCATTGTATAACAGCCCCGCCCACGAATACGCTGCCTTCAAGAACATACTGCGGTTTCTGCCCGTCCCTGCTCGCAGCTACCGTCGTAACCAGTCCGCGTTTTGACTCTATCGGTTCGTCGCCCGTATTCATAAGCACGAAACAACCGGTGCCGTACGTATTCTTTATGCTGCCTTTTTTTGTGCATAGGTGTCCGTAAAGCGCGGCTTGCTGGTCGCCTGCGACGCCGCATACGGGTATCTCTGCACCCGTGATTTCCTTTGAGGTATTGCCGTACGCGTGCCCCGAAGGATAAACCTCAGGAAACATGCCTTCAGGCACGTCGAACATTTCTATCAGGTCCTCGTCCCACTTCATCTCGTGGATATTGAAGAGCATTGTCCTGCTTGCATTGGTATAGTCGGTTGCGAATATTTTGCCGGCAGAAAGGCACCACATTACGTATGTATCCATAGTACCGAACAACAATTCTCCTCTTTCAGCCCGTTCTTTCGCGCCCTTAACGTTCTGAAGAATCCATCTTATTTTGGTCGCGCTGAAATACGCGTCAATCTGCAAGCCGGTCTTTGAATAAATCAGCTTTTCAAGCCCCGCCTCTTTAAGTTTGTCGCAATAGTCGGACGTGCGTCTGCACTGCCATACAATCGCGTTGTATACGGGTTTGCCCGTATCTTTATCCCAGACAACTACTGTTTCGCGCTGATTGGTGATGCCTATGCACTCCACGTTTTCTGCACCAACTTTTTCGAGAACGGCTCTGACGACCTCTTTTACGCCCGCGATTATTTCCTCCGGGTCGTGTTCCACCCAGCCAGCCTTGGGATAAATCTGAGTAAACTCCTTTTGCGCCTTGGCTATAATATTGCCTTTTTTATCGAAAACAATAGCCCTCGAACTGGTAGTTCCCTGGTCTATCGACATCACATACTTTGCCATAATCCCACCTCTTATCAATTTCGGGTCAGCGAGCCGACACGTTCTTTGTCGCAATAAAATCGACACCCGTACCCAGTACGTCTTTCACAACGACGTCGCCGATTTTTACGGGAGCATTTACGCTCACGCCTTTCAGCGCGTCAAGTGCATCGAATATCTTTGACTTTTCTATCGCGTCTTTAGTCTTCACGCTGAGCATAGCGACGTCGCCGCCTTCGACTCTTACGACAGAAGTTACCATGCGCTTAGGACATACGACCTCTTCTTTGCCGTATTTCGCGCCTCTCGGACAAGTATTTCCGCTGACTTTTACGTCAGCGAGGTCGCTGTCGTCAACCATCAGTCTGCATCCCATAGGACAACATATACAAATCATCTCTCTCATTTTTCCACCGCCTTCAGACAAACGACTGCCTGTTTGGAATTTTTCAATGCCCGTGTTTGTTTTTCGTTCAATGTAATAGTTTCCATTTCGCCGGGAGTTACTATCATACACTTCTTTGAGTATACTTCTCCGCCGTCGCAGACAACGCAAAGTCTTACGTTTTTAAACACGTTGCCGACGCGCATTTTGAGTTTGAGATTACCTTCGCCCTCTCTGTGAACAAACTGCGGCACGACGTATCTTACCCCGTCTTTCGCCTCTATCGCAACGCTTTCTCCCGATGCTTTTTCTCCTTTTATATATGCCGCGGCGCGTTTGCCTGCCCACTCGCTCTCTTCGCTGACGAAGTCGACAAGGTCATGCACATGAAGTACGTTTCCGCACGCAAAAATACCGTCCGTCTGCGTCATCATATCGTCGTCAACTACTGCGCCGCCCGTTACCGGACTGAGATTGACGTCAGCCATTTTGGACAGTTCGTTTTCGGGAAGAAGTCCTACGCTGAGCAACAGCGTGTCGCATTTTATTTCCTGTTCCGTTCCCTTTATGGGATTGAGTTTTGCGTCAACCTGCGCGATTACGACCGAAGACACCCTGCCCTTTCCCTTTATTTCGACTACCGTATGCGAGAACATAAGCGGTATGTCAAAGTCGTTAAGACATTGCACTATGTTTCTGTTGAGCCCCGAAGAATAAGGCATCAGTTCCACGACCGCCTTTACCTTAGCTCCCTGGAAAGTCATACGGCGCGCCATAATGAGTCCTATGTCGCCGCTGCCCAGAATAACTACTTCTTTGCCGGGCATATAGCCGTCGATGTTGATGAGTTTCTGCGCCGTTCCCGCGCTGAATATACCAGCCGCGCGACAGCCTGCGATATTTATCGCGCCTCTCGGTCTTTCTCTGCAGCCGCAAGCAAGTATGATTGCCTTTGCCTCGTAAATCTGCAAGCCGTCCTTTTCGTTTGCGCAGGTAACTCTCTTGTTCTTGTCTATGCTGAGTACCGTCGTACCCAGTTTATACTCAATACCTCTTTCTTTCACCTGGTCAATGTAACGCGACGCATATTCCGGTCCAGTAAGTTCTTCTTTGAAAGTATGCAGACCGAACCCGTTGTGTATACACTGATTGAGTATCCCCCCCAGCTTGTCCTCTCTTTCAAGTATCAGAATATCTCTTTCGCCCGCGTCGTACGCACTTTTTGCTGCCGCAAGTCCTGCAGGACCGCCTCCGATTATAATCAGATTCTTCTTGCTCATCACTCTACCCTCCCGACTATAATTTCGGAGCCCTTGCCGCTCTTTGTAACCTCTGTCATATCTATGCCGCGTTCACGCGCGATAATCTCCATTACGCGTTCTGAACAAAAACCGCTCTGACATCTGCCCATACCCGCGCGGGTACGCCTCTTCACGCCGTCAAGGTCCTTTGCTCCCACCGGGCGGTTTATGCTGTCGACTATCTCGCCCTCGGTAACCACTTCGCAACGGCACACTATTCTGCCGTAAAGCGGATTCTTTTTTATGATTTCCGCCCTCTCTTTTTCAGTCATGGTTGCAAAACACGGGATACCCTTTCTGACGGGATTGAAAGACGGATTTTCTTTGAGAGAAAGTCTTGAAGAAATCTCTTTTGCCGCATGGACCGCGATTGCAGGCGCGGCGGTAAGTCCCGGACTTTCTATGCCTACCAGATTGTACATAGGCTTGTCCTCTGCCCAGCCTATCACGAAATCGCCCGCGTCCGCGTGCGCTCTGAGTCCCGTAAACTGCGTAATCACCTGCTTTTTTGTAAGCGACGGCACGGTTATACATGCCTTTTCAAATGCCTCAGCAAGCCCGTCGTACGTCGTGTCCTTGCAATCTTTGTCTTCTATATCGACTGCAGTGGGTCCCAAAAGTATGTTGCCGTGCACGCTTGGCACCACCAGTATACCTTTGCCCATAGCCGTAGGCAACTGGAACAGCGTCGTCCCGGTCAGATAGCCCGCCGTCTTGTCAAGCAGCATATATTCTCCCTTTCTGGGTACGATTTTGTATTTCTTTTCACACAGGGAATTGTTGAGTTCGTCGCTGTAAAGACCGGCGCAGTTGACCACAACGTCTGCGTCGTAACAATCGCCGTCCTCGCAGACGACGCGCAGTTTTCTGCCGTTCTGCGCGACGGACGCGACTTTCTTTTCAAAAACGAATTTCACGCCGTTGTCCGCGGCGTTTTCTGCGTAAGCTATCGTCATTTCGTACGGGCTGACTATGCCTGAAGAAGGACACCACAACGCGCCTTTTACTTCTTTTGAAACGTAAGGCTCTCTCTGTCTGACTTCGTCGCCGGTAACGACTTTTACGTCCAGGACGCCGTTCTCCATGCCCTGGTCGTACAGCTTTTTCAGACCGTCCCACTTGTCGTCGTCAAAACACAGAACGTATGCGCCGTTGCGCCTGAACGGAAAATCCAGTTCTTTTGACAACTTGTCAAACATAGCGTTTCCAGCAACGTTGAATTTCGCCTTCAGCGTGCCGGGTTTTGCGTCAAAACCGCCGTGCACGACGCCCGAATTTGCCTTACTTGTACCGCAGGCAACGTCGTTTGCCTTTTCAAGAACGGTTACTTTTGCGTCGTAACGGCTGAGTTCTCTTGCGATAGAACAGCCTATTACGCCCGCTCCGATAATGATAATATCGCTCATATTTTGCCCCTTTTGTTTACTGAATTCATTATAGCACACGCAAATGAGGATTTCAATATATAAAAAGACGCGCAGATATACCGCGCGTCCGATAATACACTTAAACAACGGTGTTGTGCCGTTAAATTTCTGTCTGTACGGTCGAAATCAATATTTGTTGTCGTTTTTCTCGTATTCTACGTTCTCGTTGCCGCCGTACCAGGTGCGTATGGTCTTTACCCTCGTAAACGGATTGGGCTGACGGTAAATCTCTTCCCCGGCATAATTCAGCCCGTACATATCAAGCAACGGCACGTAATCCTTTACCCTTTGCAAAAACTTTTTGTAATTCTTAGGTCCGCCGTACCAGGAAACTTCCGCAAGAGCCTCCATACGCGGGAACAGCTGAAACTCCAGCTTTGACGGTGAAGAAATCCACTCTGTCCACAATGCACCCTCTATTCCTTTGACGTTGTTGTCGTACATTGAAATGAATCCTTCGAAATAAGGATTGAACATATACGTGTTCCTCAACGGATAGAGCGCGTACGGCATATCGAAATAGAAGTATTTATGCTTGCTTATTACTACGTTGCCGCCCTTCTTCACGTGTTTGATTACTTTGCAGTCGCGTTGCGGAGTCCAGTACTGAACGATTACGTCCTTTTCAAGGTTGTCGCCTTCGAGAACCTCGTTCCATCCTATAAGTCTTTTGCCCTTGCTCCTGACATAACCTGCAACTTTGTTTATAAACCAGCCTTGCAACTGTTTTTCGTTTTTGAGTCCCAGGGACTTTATCATTTCCTGGCAGGCAGGACAGTTCTTCCACTCATCCTTGGGAGCCTCATCTCCGCCGATATGGAAATAAGGTGCAGGGAAAAGCTCGCATATCTCATCCAGAATATCGCGAATAAATTCCATCGTACGCGGTTTGCCGAGGCATGCACTTCTGTTCCAGTCTTTTATGCCCTGAGAAAGCGGAATTTTCCCGCCAAAGAAATATTGAACGTCCCTTTTTATTTCTCTGCATCCCAGCCACGGATACGCAGCCATCGCCGCCGCAAGGTGCGCCGGCATATCGATTTCCGGAATTACGGAAATCCCTCGTTCTGCCGCATAAGCCACGATTTCTTTTATCTTTTCCTGAGTATAGAAACCGCTTACGGGTACGTCGTCTACGTCTGTGGACTGCCAGCCGTGTATCTGAGATTTTTCTCTCTTAGACCCCAGTTGTGTAAGCAGAGGATATTTTTTTATCTCTATTCTCCACCCCTGGTCATCTGTGAGATGCCAGTGCAGCACGTTGAGTTTGTGCATACACATTACGTCAAGGAGTTTTTTGACCTCATCCTCTCCAAAAAAGTGTCTTGCCTCGTCAAGCAACAGTCCGCGCCACTTATATCTGGGATAATCGTTTATTTTTCCGCACGGAGCAACCGTATTCGCTTTAGGTGTACCCAGCATCGCTCCGACCCGTATGGTCTGAACCGCATAAAGCGCACCGGCAGCGTCGCCCGCCTCTATTTTTACGCCGTTTTCATCGACGTCAATACGGTAGCTCTGAGGAGAAAGTTCTGCAGAAAATCCTATTTTCAGTATGTTTTCTCCGTCTTTTTTCAGCTCCTTCCCCAGTCCTTTTTGCAGAATATCGGTAATCACGGGAGCTGTAAGCGCAAACTTTTGGTCTATCTCCAGACCGTCAATGCGTGCCAAATCGAAAGTTCCGCCTTTTTTTGCGAGAACAAACGATTGAGGCCTTGGTATTATTTCCTTCATAAGTTTTTCTCCTTTTTATTCACTCCATGTCGGGACGGTGATTTTGGGACCTCCGAACGAAATGCTTACGTAAAAACTTTCTGCAGAATCGCCGATATAACTCAGCTTGTCGTTTATGATTCTTATCGTCAGCTCAGAATACTGAGAAAGCGGACTGCTTTCTTTTGTTACTTTCGCGTCCATATAAACGACTTTACCCGTACGGGAAACCGATTTTATCTGCAATTCTTCTGCGGTAAGTCCGTCAAGCAATGCCGCGACGCTGTTCATGTTGTATCCGGCAATTTTTGTATCGTTGAGATACTCTTCAAGAGTGCAGGGAGCAACCTTCCACTTGTCCTCTTCCCAGTATACCTTGCCGGTAACGTAATCGCTTTCCGTCGCTGTCTTTGAGTCAGCGTCTTTTTTAAGACTCCTGCCGTAATACGTATCGTCGTAAACCGTCTTCAGTACGTCGCCTTGAGCAATCGTGAACTTCGCGGTTCCGCCCTGCACGTTAAGCCCGTATTGTACGAATTTGCCGTTGGAAGAACTGTTATCGTTGTATCTGTATTTTATGTAATAAGTATCGCTGTCGAGTGCGTTTTGTATGCTTTGAGCAAGTATTTCTCTGCCTTCTTGTTCTGTAAGGGTCTGACTACACCCGGTAAAACAAACCGTAACGGTTGCGGTTATAATCACTATCGCGCAAAGCGCAAGTAAAATTCGTTTTCTCATATTTCCGCCTCCCCTCCCTCTTCGGGAGCAACTGTTTGGTCTGCGGAGCCGTCTGTAAATCCTTCTTCGTTGAGATGCTCCTGACTTGAAAGCACACTTGCGTCGCCGTACCCGTCAAGTACGTTCTGTTCGTGCGCACGGCGTTTGAGGTCTTCTATCATGCGTTCCTGGTCCTTTTCTGTCATATTCCAGAATAAGAACGGCACCGCATGCAGCACCGCGCCTATTACGGCAAGCAAACCCATCGCGGAAAGCATCGGAGAACGCACCGCCTCGTCGTAAAGCACGTCGTAATCGTTTATCAGACCGTAATACTCATACATCAACGGCAGTATGTAGTTGGTACCCATTGCAACGAGAGAATTGATAATTGCAAAGTTCTGTGAGAATCCCTCAAGACGGTCCCCTGTCTTCCACTGCTGGTAATCCAGTGCGTCTGCGCTCATTGCGGGAGTAGTTATTATCTGAACCGCCGTACCCCAGAAAGAGACATAGCACATTATCGCAAATACGTAGAAGTTATTGTTGTAGAATATCAGCGGTACCATCGACAACGCTATCGCGCCGTCTGTCAGAAGTACGGTATTCTTCTTGCCGATTTTCTTTATTACAAAAGGTCCTATGACCATACCCACGAGTGACGCCGTACCTATTACAAGACTGGCCGCAGACTGTATTACTTCGTTCTGCAACATATATATGTACGCCCATGCCATACTTCCGGTAATAGCCGCTCTTGCAAAAGTAAACCACGTCGCGACATTGTTAATCCAGAAATATCTGTTCTGACAAATTTTTATAAAACCGTCCTTGAATTTTACCTTCTGAACCTGTCTGCGCGGAACTATAATGCGTTCTTTTGTTCCGAAATAAGCGAAGAAACCCAGTCCGCATCCGAGGAAGGAGAACACGGGAAAAATTACCTTATAGAAGTTCTGGTCGACCTGTCCGAGTTCAAATGCCTTCGCGATAAGCGGAAAAACCGCGCCCGTAATAGTGGGTGCAAGGCTGTAAATAACAGAACTTATCGATATAATCTTAGCGCGTTCGTTGGTATTGGGCGTCATCAGCTGAACAAGCTGCGTGTACATACCCAGGTAGAACTGATATATAAAGTTCATTACCATATACAACGCGCCCACGCATATCAATATTGTCTGCTTGCTCCATGATTGCGGTATGAACGCCGTCAAAGACATCAGCAATGCACACGGAGGCCCCAGCCACAGCAGATAAGGTCTTGCCTTGCCCTGATTGCCCGGCGTATTGTCTATGAGCCAACTTTTAAAAGGCTGAATCACGATTGAGATAATCGTGTTTATCATAAGCAATAACGCAAGGTCTGTCGGCTTGAGTCCGTATACAGTACCTATAAGCAAACAGTTAGCCTGCAGCAATATCTGAGATGCGATTGCTACGATAAACTGAACGCCCATACCGCCAACGGAATAAGCGATAATCTCTTTGTTCCCGACGTAATTGCCTTCGGCAGGCTTTTTCCAGCACCTGAAAAAGTCTTTGACAACTTCTCCCGCTTTGTTGATAATCTGCATATTTTCCCCTTTTACGGCTGTTCAACCGCCTTGTATATTATACATCATCGCACACGGCGTTGTAAATACCGCTTTTGGATTTTTTATGAGTCGCAGAAATCCCGATAACGTGAAACAATTTTATACTTTATATAATAAGCTTTTTTGCACTTAGTTTGATAAAAAATACGTTTTGTGTGCTTTTGCGCATTTTCCCGATTTAACAACTCAGCTGATTTATTCTTTCCCGTCCGTTTCGCCCTCTGAATTGTTTTCGCTAAGACCGGCATTTTTCGTTGCAGCCTGTGTATTGCTCTCTTTTCCGGCGTCTTCCGCCGCAATGTTCACATTATTCCCTTTTACCGTTTCAAAAGACTTGCCCTGTTCTTCAGGAAAATCCTCTCCCAACAAGTCCCCGAATATCTGTCTTGTCGACAACACGCAAAGGTGCGTCCTGTCATAATCGCATACTTCGTACAATCTGCCGTCAAATTCTTCGATATGCACTGATGCTCCGCACGCGATACACTTCGCGTTGCAAATGAGTTGATAGAGTTTTCCTTTGCTGGTTATATAAGGAGCTTTGCCGTAACTGACTTTTTTCACAGCACGAACACTCTTGTTCATCGCGCTGAAAACCCTCGCGCTGTACGACCTTTCAGCAAACGCCGCACCGAATCCGGCAAGCAGCAGCAACAGAACAAAACATATTACGGCGCGCAAAGTCCTGGACATAACTCCTTCGGTAAATCTTATCATAACCACCAGTCCCGCAAGCGCGGCAGCAGTGATAATAAGATAAAGTACGCTCAGCAAAACGCATTTTGTAAATACTTTGCGCGTTTCTCCCACTTCTTTTATTTCAAGACCCTCTGTACCCGCCGGTACGGCAAGCAGTACGTCTTGTTCCGTGAGATAAGATTTTTTTATGATTTCGGCGGTTTCACGCTCTCTTTCACGCTTTCTTTCGCTCCATGTAGGCTTACGTTTTTTCTTCTGAGCCGCGCCGCAATACCTGCAGAACTCAGAACCTTCTTCTATTTCTTTACCGCAAACTCTGCATTTCATTTTCCTTTCACCGCCGCTTTGTTTTTGTCGTTGTTTTTGTCAGCCCTGATTCTCTTTGAGAGAAAAATGCCTGAAATTACTGCAGCAGCTGCGGTAACGACAAGCGCAAGCCAGGGTGCGCCTCCCGCAGTGATGACGAATTCTTTAGTGCTTTGCAGACACATTACCAAGCCTATTGCCAGCCTTGCCGCACTAAAAACCGTCATTGCCGCAGTACCGGCGAAAAATACAACATCGTCGCCTTTTTTCCTTCTGACAAGCAATACCGTCGTCATTATCATATATCCCAGCGATACGGCAAGATAAACCGCCTCTGTTATATAAATAACGACATAAGCGTCGTCAAGAAGTTCCAGCTTACTCTGCGGATAAGACGCTATAAGCTGTTTGGCTATATCCTGCACTATAGTGCTGTCTTTGAGCAGTGGCAGATTTTTTATCGTATAATCGACCGCCCCGTCGTAACCTTCAACCGGAGCAAAAAGTACGGTGACCGCGCTTTTCCCGAATCTGAGCTGAGAGGAATCCACGTCTGCAAGCAGATTTTCTCCGTTTTCGTCCTCGTATTCTATATTAGCCTGTATGGTAAAGGAATTTATAAACAAAAACACGACAAGCAGAACCAAAGCCGCTGCCGCAACTATCGCCCAGCGATTGTCTTTTTTTTCGCTTACCGTCTTTACTGCGTCTGTTATCTGTGAGCTTTTAGCCTGAGCTTTCTTTTTTCCTCTGCTTGCCATATTCAGAACCCTTGAAATTATTTCCGCGTCATAATTTTTTGCCACGGCAATAAATATTATAAACTATCACGTGAATATTTTCAATGATTTGCACGGATAATTTGCCGGCGATTATACAAACTAACGACAAGGCTTATAGCCAAATCTCGACAAAAGGAGGCTGTCATGATAACCGTAATAGCTTTGTTGCTGCTTATAGTCGGCGCGCTTAACTGGTTGAGCGTGGGAATCTTCGATTTCAATTTCATCAACTGGATATTCACGTCCGAGGCTTACGTCGGCGCACGTATACTCTATGCGATAGTCGGCATCGCGGGTATCTGGACTATCGTATATCTTATATACAATAAGTTCAACCCCAAGAGAATCAACGCTATCGAAAAAGGCGCAAAAACACACGACCACGAATAAAACCTATGCGTTTGATTCAATGACAAAACACGGTTCCGCAATACGGAACCGTGTTTAACTATACGCCTTTAACCTACACGGGTACGAAAATTATAATTGCATAACATAGACGGCGAGAACGCTTTGAGATACACACATCGCGGTACGCGCAAATCCGGAGAGCAAAGCATCTCCTCCCGAAGACTCCGCAAGCATACATATTTTCATGGATGCATCGTTGCACAGCAGAAATGTTTTCTTGAGGGCGCGCCTTACTCCCGACGAACCGAACTGTTCCGCCCCGGAAATCTTTCTGCCGCCGCCGAGTGCAGAATACAGTCCGTTCAATGCGTCTGCCGCATATCTCAGAAGTTTCTTTTCTTCTGCAGTCGTAGCGTAATCCAGAAGAAACACACATCCCTGAGCTGCCGAAAAACAACTTTGCGCAGCACGGTGTGCGTCGTCTGTCAGATATACGGGCAAAGCCATCCTTGCGTCTGCTCTTTCTTCAGAAGTCTTTGCCTTTCCAAGCTCTTCGTTTATCTTTGCACACTCTTCGTCGCCAGTCAGTCTGTAATCGTCGTATTCTGCCATAACAACCTCCGCTCCTTGCAATAATACGCCCGTAAACACGTGAATATGCACGATACTTTTGCTTTTGCTCTTTATAAACATATTTAAACGGCGCGCGCAAGCACTTGCATTTTTTTACCTTCTATACTATAATATTTCGTATGGACAATAAGATTTTGACGCCCTTACAGATATGGCAGGATTACGACCCGGAGGCTGCTCCTCTTCAGATTTCCTTTACAGACTTCCGCAAACAGAACGGACGCATATCTTTCAAGGCGTTTTTTAACGGCGACAACTTCGCCGACGGCGCGCCGCGTATTTTCGTAAGCGGCTCGTACCCCACTTCGGTTTCGCCAAAAATCGTAGTATATATCAAAGACCTTGCCGGAACGCCCCCTCCGCCTAAATTCGTTCAGGCTTTTATAGACGGCGGTTTCGGTTTTGTGTCCTTCGACTACAATGCCGACAACGCTGATGCCACTACCCGTTCACGTTATCCTGAAAGCGTCAGATACGGAGAATCCGCTTTTTGCGAATCTCATCTTTCCGTTGCAGAGCCGACAGCAAAGGACAGTTGCCAGTATCTGTGGACTACCGTTACGCGCAGGGTAATCACCCTTGTAAAAACCCTTTCAAAAGACTGCAAAATCGTGCTTATCGGTGCGCGAGAGGGAGCGGATATGCTGTGGCAGACAGCGGCAATGGACAAACGCGTCGACGCTGCTGTTTCGATAAACAATGCGGGATGGAGAGAGTACGACGAATTATTCAGGTTTGACGAAAACGCAGAACCTATCTCTATAAACGACGAACGTGAAAGATGGTTCGCCGGCTGTGCAAGCCAGACTTATGCGCGTTATGTCGAATGCCCCTGCCTTCTCGTATGCGGTTCAAACAATCCCATTACGAGTATCGACAGAGTAGAAAATACTCTTTCTCTAATAGAAAACGACCGCGTTTACTGCACAATATGTCCCAATACGGGTCTTTTGTTGCCTCAGTACGCGCTGTCGACGCAGGTAAACTTCGTCGGATATTTCGACAGCAAGGCTCCTATATTAAAAAATTCACCATCTCTCGAAATGCGTATAGAAGACGACCTCCTCGTCGCCGACATTTCGGTCGACGCTCCGCTTGCAGCAAAAGAAATATCCGTACTGTATGCCTTCGACGAACTTGACGGCACTATCAGAAACTGGAACAAGATAATTCTGCCGCAGAACGGTTGCAAACGCTGCGAAATCCCCGTTGCCGAAAGAGCGCAATGCGCTTTCGCCTTTGTAAACGTCGAATATGACGACGGCACCGTACTCTCTTCTTTTGAAGACTATTTCAAGCTGCCTCAGAACGTTAAACGCGCGCTTATACGCAAAACTCATATAATTTACGAACGCAAAAACGGCGTCGGTTGTTTTGTCGCGGACAACTCCAATCATTATCTGTCATGCACTACGCCTTTCCTAAAGGCGGGAGCTTACGATATACTCGGTATAACCTGCGACGACGCGGACATAACTACTTACAGCGTAGGCGAAGACAAATATCTGAAGACAGACGAAAGCCTTCTTCAGTTCGACGCTTTCAGCCAGACCACCACTACAGTAGAAGTCAGAGTCTGCAACAAGGAAAACGGGAAAAAAGTCTATTATACGGCAATATGTACCGTAAACGGCGACGGAGAGTGGACGAAATGTTCTCTCTCCCCCTCGTCTTTCAAGACAAAAACTCTTTCTCCTCTCAAAGGCTGGAGCAATATAAAAAGCCTGTCTTTTCATAAAATCAACGGCGTGCTTTTTAAGAATATTCTGTGGGTATAGCGCATGCAGTACAAAGTGGGAGATAAGGTCGTTACAAAAAAACCGCACCCCTGCGGAGGCAACGTATGGACTATAACGCGTACGGGAGCCGACGTCAGAATCGTATGCGACAAATGCGGCAGAACCGTACTTGTCGACGCCCTTAAGTTTGAAAAAAGCGTAAAGAAGATAATCGGAGAAAACAATTGAACGGATTGCCCGGCTATAACGAACTGCAAAAAGAACGCAGAGCCAATATAATCAATATTTTCCTGAGCGCGATAATCGTAATTCTCGTGCTGGTCATTGTAACTCTGCTCTTTTTCGTTACTCCCATGACGGTTTCCGGCCGCTCAATGTATCCAACTTACAACGACGGCGACAAAATCGTGCTGGCAAAGGTCGGATACAACATTGAGCGAGGCGACGTTGTGGTCTTCAAAATCCCAGGCAACGACGCCCCTCCGATTAAACGTGTTGTCGGACTTCCGGGCGACGTAATCTATTTTGACATAGACAAGATGGACTATACCGTGAACGGACAGCCGCTCGACGACTATGCCGCAACATACGGCTACGGCTCAGAATATTTTCTGACCACACAGCGCGAAGTTTATACCGCGCTTACGACCACGGGAATAACCGTGGGCGAAAATCAACTTTTCGTACTGGGCGACAACCGCACTCTGTCAAAAGACAGCCACGTATACGGCTGCATCGAAAGCGAGTGGGTCGTCGGAAAAGTCGTATTAAGTTACTGAAATCAATAAACTACAAGAGGTACTATATGAAAGCTATCGTTTCCGTTATAGGAAAGGACAAAAAAGGCATCATCGCCAAAGTTTCAGGCGCGCTCTACGATATGGACGTCAATATCGAAGACATATCTCAGACCATACTCCAGGAATATTTTACTATGATTATGTCTGTCGAAATCTGCGAAAACGCTCCCCGTTTCGACGTTATAAAATCAAATCTTGACGAACTGGGACAAAAAATAGGCGTCCAGATTCAGATTCAGCTCAAGAGCATCTTTGACAGTATGCACAATATCTCTTTGTCAAAATCCAACTGAGGAATTAGTTATGTACTCCACAAGCGAAATATTAGAAACAATAAATATGGTGTCGCATCAGCACCTCGACGTCAGGACTATAACCCTGGGCGTATCTCTTTTCGACTGCATTACCGACAGCCCGAAACGCACCGCAGAAAAGATTTATGACAAACTGATGAAAAAAGCAGGCAATCTTGTCAAAACCGGCAACGATATTTCAGGCGAAATAGGCGTTCCCATCGTGAACAAGCGCATCGCGGTTACCCCGGTAAGCCTTGTTTCGGCGTCCAGCAAAGGACACATGGAAATAATAAAAACCCTCGATAAAGTAGCAGACGAAACCGGCATCGACTTTCTGGGCGGCTACTCGGCTCTCGTCCACAAAGCGATGACTCCTTACGAAAAAGAGTTCCTGCTGAGCATCCCGGAGGCTCTTTCGACCACAAAGAAGATATGCTCTTCTGTCAACGTCGCCACTTCAAAAGCAGGCATAAACATGGACGCGGTTAAACTTATGGGTAAAATAGTGAAGGACTGCGCTTACCTGACGCGCGACAACGACAGCATTGCGTGTGCAAAACTCGTGGTATTCGCAAACGCGGTCGAAGACAATCCGTTTATGGCGGGAGCGTTCCTCGGCAGCGGCGAAGACGACGCGGTGGTAAACGTTGGCGTATCCGGTCCCGGCGTGGTCAAAGTCGCTCTCGAACAGGTTGACGGCGACCTCACTCAGGTCGCGGAAGTGATAAAACAGACCGCTTTCAAGATAACCCGCGTAGGTCAGCTTGTTGCCCGCGAGGCGGCAAACAGACTGGGCGTAAGTTACGGCATAGTGGACCTTTCCCTTGCTCCTACCCCCGTGGTAGGCGACAGTGTCGCGCATATTCTTGAAGAAATAGGACTGGAAAGCGTGGGCGCGTGCGGTACAACCGCAACTCTCGCCCTTCTCAACGACGCAGTTAAAAAAGGCGGCATTATGGCAAGTAACCACGTGGGAGGACTTTCGGGCGCGTTTATACCGGTATCTGAAGACGCAGGTATGATAAAAGCGGCAGAAAACGGACTTCTTTCACTCGAAAAACTTGAGGCAATGACGGCGGTATGTTCCGTGGGACTTGACATGATAGCAATCCCCGGCGACGTTTCTCCCGAAATCATTTCTGCTCTTATTGCCGACGAAATCGCTATCGGCGTCGTCAACACTAAGACTACCGCTGTCAGAGTAATCCCCGTATACGGCAAGAAGGAAGGCGAAACCGCCACCTTCGGCGGACTGCTGGGCGAGGCACCGATAATGCCTATAAACAGGAGCGACCCGTCCAAATTCGTAAACCGCGGCGGCAGAATACCTGCACCGTTGCACAGCAATAAAAACTAAACGCTCTGCTTAGTAATGAACACCAAAAATTTTCTGCTCAATCAAGGGCTGCCGAACGGCAGTCCTTTTTATATTCACAGAATTTTTGTTTCCCCTTACTTTATCCCATCCGCACAAAACCGCGCGCTTTGCTTTTGGCTTTACAATGTACTCTTGTCAAAAAGCGTGGTTTTTGACAAGAGGAAACTAACGGCGCTTAAACACACGTTTTTTGTATGGACTTTCTTTATATAATGATATAGGCGCGCAACTTATAAAGCAATTGTTAAAATCCGGATACTTATCCGCCGTTTACATACGCGTGATATTTTTTGCTTTGTGAGAATAAGACCTCCTTATTCAGGCAATACTCTACCCGACGGAGGTAATTATGCAACTTAAAAACAGCGAAACTTTTAAAAATCTTGCCCGTGCTTTTGCGGGTGAGTGTATGGCAAAAGCACGTTACGATTATATCGTTTACGGCGCGAAACAGGAAGGCTACTCTGAAATGGCAAAAATCATAAAACAGGTGGCAAACCAGGAATTTCATCACTCCCGTATGTTCTACTCTTTTATCCAGACTGCAGACAAAGGCATCATTGATTCTGTCGGAATTGAGGCAGAATATCCGTTTAAAGAAAAATGGAACCTTGTCGACAATCTGAAATTTGCGGCGGCAGACGAACTCGAAGAGGCAACGAGAATCTATCCGACTTTTGCAAAAACAGCACGCGATGAAGGTTTTGAAGATATAGCGGGACTTTTTGAAAACGTGGTACAGGTCGAAACCTGTCATAACAAACTGTTCACTGACCTTTACCAGCAGCTTTCTCAGGGCAAACTGTATTGCCGTCCTCAGCCGGTAAAGTGGAAGTGTGCCGACTGCGGCTATGAGGCAACGTCAAAAGCGGCATGGAAGGTCTGTCCTCTCTGCCAGGCAAAGCAGGGAGCCGTAATGCTGAAACTAAACGACAATAGCTGATTTTTTTCATGCCCGTGTGCGTTAACGCACACAAATCCCCCTCACAACAAAGACGGCAAATCGCCGTCTTTGTATTTTTTTGTATTGAATCGGACGTATTTATAAATTTGTTTTGCCTCCGCGAAAACAATGCTTTATCAGTGATATTTTTGCATTTTTGCTGTTTTTACAATTTTTTTACGCGGTTTTACAGATAATATGATATAATAATTATGTTATGAAAAAGAAGTTGATTTTATCATCAATACTTATAGTGTTTACGCTTGCACTTCTTGCCGGCGTACTTTCGGGTTGCAGCAACATCACAGCACTTTTTGAAGTGAACGCTACCAACCTTGCCAACTATGCAAATTTTTCATACAGCAACGGCGACAACAAAATCAACTTCTCGCTAAAAGCGTCGGGAGAGGCATGGGTCAAAATTTCATGGGACAGCGCAGTTGTTTTCAATGAAATTTTTCTCTATGAAAACGGCTCTAACGTAACGGGGTTTGAAATCTACGTCAACGACAAACTGGTCGCATCTCAGGACGAAATAGGCAAAATGAGAAACGTATACCTCGGCTCTACGACTGCTACTTCTATTACAGTCAAAGTTACTTCATGCTCCGGCACGTATAAACTCACCGACATAGGCATTTACAACCTGCCCAGGAACAGAGAATTTCACTCCACCGCTTTTGTAAGACTCAACGAAAACGGCGAACCTCTCGAAGGAGTTGACATTTCAAAAATCAAAAACTATACAGACTATATCCTGTATCCTCTGACAACTTTTGATTCAGAAGGCAATCTGAATATGGCAAGCTTTGGTCTGTCCGACGTCGTAAGGCAGATTCGCTCTTTCAATTACTCTGCAAAAATCCACATTGCGGTTATTCCCGAAGTAAGCGAAGAAATTTCAGAAAACGACGTGCGACACAGCGCGTTCAAGGATTATGCAGACACACTTGCCAAAAACGTTGCAGAGCTGATAAAGGATTCAGGGCTGGACGGAGCTGTTTTCGGCTTTGATTTCTCATTTGGCGAAAATCTGTTCGACTACGGGGTTTACAACGATTTTATATCCACTCTGCGCGGAAAGATAATGTCGCCCTACGAAATCGGTGTATTCATAAATCCGGACGCGATAATGTTCAATAAACAGTCCAAAAAACTGATTGACAACTTCTACGTGCTGACTCCCAACCTTGACGACAACAACGCCTGCACGTTTGCTCAGACTGTCTGCGAAACGCTTGAAACGCTCAAAAACAGCGATTTGCCTAAATCCAAAACCTATCTGACTGTACCTTTTTACAGCTATAACAGCGAAACAGAAACCCTTTACGAATACGGGGATTACGCTGAACAACTTGGCGAATACGGCAACGTGATTGAACTTGAAGACGGAAACAAGGTGCGTATCAACGGCTATTCCTTCGTGCGCGATATGGCAGCGTTCTGCTATGACTACGGCATTGCCGGTCTGCTCTCGGTATGTCCTCATTATGACACGACAGGCTCACTTTCCCTTGCAAACGCAATAAAAGAAACCCTGCAATAATTGTTTCAATTTATAAGCCGATTTAGTCTTATGCAAACCCGACGATGTCGGGTTTTTGTTTTATTGTTTATTCTTTTCAATGTTATTTCGCACTCAAAAAGCTTTTGCTCTTATCCCTAAAGGATTTTTTATAGATATATATTCATCTGTTGTGAACGGCTGTATAAATTTATAAATCGTAAACAAAACTACGCCGAAATATACATACTCAGAACCGCACTACCCGTTGAACCGCATTAAATTCAAGCTGTGCTATATTGTACAATTTTGCGCGACAGAGCAAGATTGTTAAAAAATTGTTGATTCTGCGACTTTTTTCAAGCAAATTTGACAAGTCGCTTTATTTATTTTATAATAAAAATATCCATAAAAAACAAAGGCAATATTATATGGGTTTGGGAACGAGGAAAATAGCGGGCGTATCGTTACTGCTCGCAATGAGTCTTATCGCTTTTATGCTGGAGAGTTTTTTGCCGCCTATGTTTATTCCGGGTGCCAAACTCGGACTTGGCAACGCGTTTTCCATGCTCGCCCTTATCCTGTATTCCCCTGCCGTCGCTTTTCTTATCGTAATTCTGCGTTGCGTACTGGGCAATCTGATAACCGGTTCTCTTTCTGCAATGATTTTCGGACTGTGCGCGGGTACGGTAAGTATTAGCGCAGGTATTTTGTTGTGGAAATTTGCTTTTCCTAAAATCAGTATGGTATGCATAAGCGTGTGTTGCGCGGTAATCCACAATATCGTGCAATGCGTCGTATTCTGCGCCGTTTCTCAGACGTGGGAGGCGGTTGTTTATCTGCCTTATCTCGTTATTCTCGGCGCGATAAGCGGATTTGCGGTGGGACTCGCCTGCGTGCTTATAGTAAAGCGCATCCCTTCGCGCATGTTCGCAAAGATAGGCGCGAACGTAACTTTGAACTGAAACTTTAACCGCGAAAGCGGCAGACATTTATGTCAATAAATTTCCGGAGGTAACTGTGAAAGCAAGAAACGGCAAGTTTTTCAGTCGCGGCGTGCATTTCCGCGATATGAAATTCATCAGTAAAGACTGCCCTATACGCAGACTGGACGCGCCGGAAGTCGTATCTATCGCTTTGCAGCAGCATATCGGCAAACCTGCTATGCCCGTCGTCGAAAAAGGCGACGCGGTAAAATGCGGACAGCTGATTGCAAAAGCGGACGGCTTTATAAGCGCAAACATTTACAGCAGCGTCGCAGGAACCGTTATTGCGATAGAAAAGCGCGCCAACCCCAGAGGCGGACTTGACACTCATATCGTAATAAAGCGCGACGACAATGCGGACGACGAATACGTTCCGCTCCCTCCCCTCGAGGAAAAGACAAAGCAGACTCTGATTGCCAGAATCGCAGAGGCAGGTATTGTAGGTATGGGCGGCGCGGGATTCCCCACGTCTGTAAAACTTTCGCCCAAAACCCCGGTAGACACTCTTATAATAAACGCCGCGGAGTGCGAGCCTTACCTGACCTGCGACTACCGTCTTATGGTGGAACATACCGACGAACTGGTACAGGGATTCAGACTCCTCGCGCAGGCTCTCGGCGTAACTCACATAATCGTGGGCGTCGAAAAAAACAAGCCGGACGCGATAGAGCTTTTTGAAAAGTACGAAGACCTCGACGTGGTGATTCTGCGAAAGCGTTACCCGATGGGCAGCGAAAAACATCTGATTTATTGCTGCACGGGACGCAGAGTTCCGCCCGGAAAACTCCCGGCAGACGCAGGCTGCGTCGTTCAGAACATCGCGACTTCTTACGCCGTATACGAGGCGATAGAAAAGAATAAACCGCTGTTTGAACGCGTCGTTACCGTATCCGGTCAATGTGTGGAAAACCCGGCAAATCTCATAGTCAGATTCGGCACGAGTTTCGATTATATACTCGACAAATGCGGCGGCATAAAAGGCGACATAGGCATGATTATCGACGGCGGTCCCATGATGGGCGCGACCATGCTCAGCACAGACTATTACACCCGCAAGACGGACAGCGGACTGTTGCTGCTGCCGGCAAGCGAAGTTTCGCTCAAGAACCCGACGCCGTGTATAAGCTGCGGCAGCTGCGCAAGAGCTTGTCCTATGCATCTGATGCCTATGGATATAGACTTCTATACCCTTGCCGGAGATTACGCAATGGCGCGCGACCGCGGCGGCGTACTCAACTGCATAGAGTGCGGCACCTGCTCTTACGTCTGCCCCGCAAACCGTGCGCTCGTCCAGAGCATACAGCTTTGCAAACAAAAACTCAGAGAGATGAAATAGGAGGGATAAAGGAAAATGGAAAAAGTCATAGTATCCGACAGCCCTCATATAAGAGGCAAGCGCACGACGAGAGGAATAATGCTTGACGTCATAATCGCCCTTCTTCCGGCGGCGATTATGGGCTGCGTATTCTTCGGGGTCGACGCGCTCGTTACGATTATTATCAGCGTTGCGGCAAGCGTTGCGACAGAGTTCGTCTACTGCCTGTGCCTCAAAAAGAAACCGCTGGACATAATCAAATCCTTTGACCTTACAAGCGTCGTAACGGGTCTTCTGCTTGCTATGTGTCTGCCTTCAAGCGTGCCGTGGTACGTGCCGCTGCTTTCTGCGGTATTTGCGATTGCGGCAGTCAAAATGCTGTTTGGCGGAACGGGTAAAAACGTCGTCAACCCCGCTATCACGGGCAGAGTTTTCGCGTTTATCGCTTTCCAGTCGGTAATGGTTTCGGGCTGGGTAGCTCCTTCGCTTTCCGCTCTCGACGGCAGCGTTTCGACGGGCGCGACTCAGCTGACTTCGATGCTGGGCGGCAACGGTTATTCGGTAAGTCTTCTCGATATGTTCCTCGGCACGGGCATGGCGGGCTGTATAGGCGAAACCTGCAAGCTCGCACTGCTTATCGGCGGAATTTACCTCGTCGCGCGCAAGGTCATCAAATGGCAGTTCCCCGTGATTTACATAGTCGTCGAAGGCTTTGTCGCGGTCTGCCTTGCAAAATTCGATTTTGCGGCGTTCATGCCCTCGATACTTTCGGGAGGTCTGTTCCTCGGCGCGATATTCATGGCGACGGATTACGTTACCAGCCCCAACAGCACGGCAGGCAATTATGTATACTTCGTCGCGCTGGGCGTGCTTACGGCGGTACTCAGAGCGGCAACCAAAATCGAAGTCGTATCATTTGTGATACTTCTTATGAATCTGCTCGTTCCGCTTATTAACGCTTACATCCGTCCGCGTCCGTTCGGAGCACCCGGATTTATCGAACGCACCCGTGCGAAGATTGAGGCGAAAAAAGCGGCAAAAGCAACAAAAGAGGAGGGCGGAAAACAATGACGGTCAAACAGTTTTTCAAAAGCCAGGCATTTAAATGCATTATCGTTCTTCTCGTAATCGCGCTGATTGCAGGCGGTCTTCTCGCCATCCTCAACGACGTCCTTTACGTAACCGAAGAAGAACGCACTATGAGAGCGATTGAAAAGGTCTACGGGCAGGAAATGCAGTATGAGGAAAAGCAATTCCCGGAAGAGGCTTACTCCAACTCTTACGGCTCGATTTCAAAGGTTTATTTTCTTGAAAACGGCAATTATCTCGTGCAAAGCACGGGCGGCGAAGGCTACAAAGGCGGCACTATAACGGTGTGGGTAGTCCTCAACTTTGACGGCACCTCTTTCAAAGGCATTGACAAAGTCGTGCAGGAGAGCTACGAAAAACAGACGCTGATGTCAAAGCTGTCTTACGACGTCTACTCTGCCCACAACGACGAAGTTACGGGCGAGGTCTATTTCACGACCAAAGACGACGGCATAAAGGTGGTTATCAGCGGCGCGACTTATTCTACCAACGCGCTCAACAACGCCGTTGACTGCGCGCTGAAATTTGCTCACGAATATCTTGTAGAAAACGCAACACAGGAGGTGGAATAATATGACGGGAAAAAGATTTAAGACGATAGCATTTGACGGACTTCTCAAAAACAACCCGACTCTCCGCCTCGTACTGGGTACCTGCCCCACGCTGGCACTTTCTACTGCGGCGTTAAACGGCATAGGCATGGGTCTTGCGGTTACGTTTATTCTGATATGTTCCAACGTGCTTATTTCTCTGCTCAGAAAGACTATACCCAACGCGGTCAGAATCCCGGCTTTCGTTATCATTATCGCCACTTTCGTTACGATAGTGAGGATGGTGCTGGACAAATTCATACCGTCGCTTTACGACTCTATGGGCGTATATCTGCCGCTCATAGTCGTAAACTGTATAATCCTGGGAAGAGCAGAATCCTTTGCAAGCAAAAACACGGTGCTTGACAGCGCGTGCGACGGTCTGTTTACCGGTCTCGGTTTTACCTGCGCCCTGACGCTTATAGGCGCGGTAAGAGAAATCCTCGGCGCAGGCGCGATATTCGGCGTCCGGCTGTGGGATTTCAAGATTGAGTTCTTCACCTCTTCCGCAGGCGCGTTCTTCGTATACGGACTTGCAATCGCGATTTTCAACGCGGTTTATTCAAAAGTGGAAAACGTCCGCCGCAGCAAGACTTTTGCGCTGCGTATGCTGCCTAAGCCCGACGTTTCCGCACCCGACAACCTCGACCCCGACGCAAGCGGCGAGGCTGAAAAAGCAAATACGACTGCGGACGTAACCGCAAAGGAGGTAAAGTGATATGGGTACTTTCTTCACGATACTGATTATAGCGGTTTTCGTAAACAATTTCGTCGTCGTACAGTTTCTGGGCATCTGCCCCTTCCTGGGCGTATCCAAAAAGACAAACAACGCACTGGGCATGGGCATTGCGGTTACGCTCGTAATGACGATAACCTGTCTTATCACCTATCCTATTTACGAGTATATCCTCACTCCGCTGGGACTGGAATACCTTGAAATAATCGTGTTCATATTCGTCATTGCGGCTCTCGTCCAGATGATTGAACGCGCAATCAAGAGATTCTCCCCCTCCCTGTATCAGGCAATGGGTATCTACCTGCCGCTGATTACCACCAACTGCGCCGTACTGGGCGTTGCGGAACTGGTAATCGACAAAGCGCAGATGATGAGCCTTCTGGGCATATCTTCAATGAATTTGGGCGTTGCAGTGCTTTACGGTCTGTTTGCAGGCGTAGGTTTTACCGTGTCAATCGTCATAATGAGCGGTCTGAGAGAAAAAATCGACCACCTCAAAATGCCCGGTCCTATGAAGGGATTCCCCATCACCATGATGGCGGCGTGCTTTATGGCTATGGGCTTTTACGTATTCAATATGATAGGCTGAGGAGGACTGACAAGATATGTTAAACGTTTTGATAAGTGCGGCGATACAATGGAATAAGGTAGGCATGGTCCTGGGCATTATAGCAGGACTTGCCGTGATATTCGCCGTACTCATACTTATAGTTACAAAGGTCTGCCATATAGAGGAAGACGAAAAGGTCGTCAAGATACTCGAACACCTCGCAGGCGCAAACTGCGGCGGCTGCGGACACAGCGGCTGCGAAGGCTTTGCAAAGTGCCTCGCGTGCGGCAAAGCGTCGCTCGGCGACTGCAAGGTTACTTCTGACGAAGAAAAGAAGATTATCGCAGAAATTGCCGGCTTAGAGTTTTCTTCAAGCGAACCCACCGTCGCAGTCGTCAAATGCAACGGCGGAATCAATTGTACGGACAAATACGAGTATATCGGCAACGAAGGCTGCCCCAGCAAGAAAATGTATCTGGGCGGCTGCAAAATGTGTCCTCACGGCTGTCTGGGCGGCGGTACCTGCGCAGAAGTTTGTCCCGTGGGTGCAATAAAAGTAAAAGACGGCGTTGCCTTCGTGGACAAGACATTGTGTACTTCTTGCGGCGCATGCATGAATAAATGCCCTCAGCTGATAATTGAGCGCATCCCTGCGTCCGCTAAAGTATATTGCGCCTGCTCCACCACCTGTAAAGGCAAAGAAACCATGTCTGTATGCAAAGTGGGTTGCATAGGCTGCGGACTTTGCGCAAGAACCTGCCCCAACGGAGCGATTACAATGGTAAACAACCTGCCTGTATTCGATTATTCAAAATGTACGGGCTGTATGGAGTGTCTTAAAAAATGCCCCAGAAAAATTATCAAAGAACATTGATATAAGACAACAAAAAAGCGGTTCCCTCAACGGAGCCGCTTTTTTCTATATTTTACCTACCTCTTCTAATGTTTTGAATTTCGTCGACTATAGCTGAAAACATCAGCTTGCAAAACTCACATCTGTAATATCTGTAACAATTTTCAGATTGCACTTTTTCACCGCTTACACGCTGATTGAACGCTTCAATCTCTTCTAAAAACTTGTCTAAATCAGGCACCTTGCCCTTAAAACGCTTGCGCGTATTGTATACCGTTCTTCTCATATTGTATCCTTCTGTCATTTTCTCAATCAACGTCGTTTCGTTTAAGGCGGGAACAAACGACCAACTTATAAACCGTATTCAAAACCAGAACGCAAAGCAGAATTATCAAAGCTGCAAGCGCGTTGCCGATTTCTACCAAAAGCCACGGAGTAAGCGTTATCGCCGTAAGCACTATGGCTTTTATAAGATATTTTACAACTATCATCAAATTCACCCTTACTTTACCTATAACGATATAAATAAACGGAGCAATCAACACCACAATACCAGCTATTGAGTAAAGAGGAGCAATTACCTGTAATCTGGCAACATCTCCGGCATAAGCGGTGTACAACGGTATCGACAATAATATCCCGAACCATTGAATCAGCGAAACTATAAAACTCGAAGTTACGCTGACGTCCGCGCCTCTGTAGGTGAAATAGGTATATAATTCCATACAGATTTCGACGACTATCACCGCCGACAGCGCGGCATATACGAACTCATACAGCAGCAATGCCTTTATGTTCTCAAGCGAATATTGACCGAAACCCGTAAGAGCCGCAGTAAATACGATTATCGACGCAAAGACAAACAGCAGCTTAAAATAAGTCCTTCTGTAAGATATTTTGCGGTACTTTTTCACTTCTGTTCCGTAACTTGAAAAAACCAAGACGGCAAAAATCAGACAAGCAAAAGCAACTACTGAATATATTCCTATTCCTATCCATTTACCGTCAATTCCGCTCTGTGAAAGGATATTCTTATCGCTGAATATTAAATAACACATAAGCGATAAAAGATAGCCTACCGCCACACATAAAGACAGCACTTTGCCTTTGATTACGTTTTTCGCAAAATCAGGTGCAATTTCTCTATTCTCTGCTGCCCCTCCCGGATTTCCGTTTACCAGCTCGTCCACGGTAACATCCAGACAGTCGGCTATCGCAGACAAAGTATCAAGGTCAGGTTCGCTTATACCCCTTTCCCACTTGCTGACGGTTTTGTTTGAAACGTACAACTTGTCGGCAAGTTCTCTTTGGGACATCTTTTGGGTAATCCTCAAATAATAAAGGTTATTTGCGAATCTGTTCATCTCAACCCTCTTCAAATATTATCACGCCGTTCATACCGCCGCTTTGAGGCAGACTGCTTGTATATGCGAAATTCCCGAAGTAATCGTCAGTATGACTGTCTGCGGTATTTCCGTACATGAGCAGATAATATTTGTTTGTAAAATTCGCTCCCCAAGTACCGGATGCGACAACGGTATCTTCGTTATTCTCTTCAAAATTAGGATACCACAACATACCGGTTATCGAAATATCGTGCAATCCTATATAATATCCTGCCGATACGTTGTTATAGGTTCTGTACGTATGTACGAACAAAGCAGAATAAGTTTTTCCATACGTCGCACTCAGCGGAGTCACTGAATATAAGGATTGAATCTGCTCTGTTTCGCCGTCGCCATCGCTGTCATAATTTACAGGCGTACCACCGGAAATACTAATACCGTCAATAGAATTTGCCGTGCTCGGAGTATAATTAATGACTGAAGAAACGCCCGGCAAAAGTTCGTTGCCCGCGCTTGTACCCATATCGTGCGTAAGTGTTCCTACTGAAGGACTAATGTTATTATTGTAGCTGCGCGTTTTGACCTCAAGGCATCCGTTTGTAAGAGCATTAAAATCAACAGAGAAACCTTCTACCTTATACTCGTTACTTACAGGCATTACGTAAACCTCGACGAATATATTGAAATAATTTACGCCGCTGTAAATGGTCTGATAATAATCAACGTAAGTGTAAATACCAGAAACAGCTATATAACTGCTTTGATTGTTAGCATAAATATAAAAAGTGGTACTGAGGAACATAGAGCCGTTCTGCCCCGCACCGGTCGACCTTGTCTGCGGTATTCTATCTGAATCGTCAAGCACTGAAAGATAATTGATATTATCTTTTTCAACGGTATTTTCGTCTGCCGAAATCGCCACGAGAGGGGTCTCCTTTATCTCGCCGTCGGCAACGCTGTATTTCATACCTATCATACCGTCTTCATCCGACGTTACGAGAAGTATTCCGCCTTCAAGAACATATTCTGTAAATTCTTCGCTATAAAGTTCAAACTGTTCGTCGGTGGCGACAAGCGACGGATGTGCGGAAAGATTTTCAAGCATTTCTTCTTCAAAATATTCTGCCTGATAATTTTCTTGTGCAAAGACTTTTACGCCTGCAATTGAAATTATTGCCACGAAAAGCAAAACTGCTACCATAACCAATACTTTGGTTTTGAAAAGACTTCTCGATTGAGTATACATAACACTATTCCTCCTGCGTATAGTTTCATTTTACCACGATTTACGTTCTCAGGGGAATATTATATGTCTACCAAACGGAGAATTTGAGTAATTATAGTTGTTTTTAGCAAAAAAAGTCGAATTTTAAATTATAAATGCACGCATACGGGCGCAAAGCAAACAAAATTGACTCAATTCATTTTGACGCCCCGTCCTGCGATATGACCGTAAAAATCAAATCGCACAACTCTCTTCTGAGCAATGTGTATTCTCCTGCGTCGCCAGCCTTGAGCCTTGCGTCAGCTGCATGCTGGAGCGTTGCTATACGCGACAAAATGCCGCTGTCTTCTTTACCGCTTATCCTGCGGCTTTTGTGCTTTTCTCTTTTGTTGTTTCTGCGCAAAACTTTGCTTACGTCTATAATTTCCATAAAAACCTCCCAATCACACAAACCGCATTATATAATTGTTAAAACTAAAACGTAAAGCGATTTTTTACCGCAATTTTTTTTGCGTGTAAAAAAGTTATATTTCGACACTTTTCGCACTTTCTGAAACAAAAAAACGTAAAATTTTGTCAGACACTTTTCGCACCTGAGCTTTTTTGCAACGATTGCTCATCTATGCCTTTCACTTTTTTCATTGCAACGGCGATAAATATAAATGCGAAAACCGATGTGGCTACTTCTGCAACAATAAACGACCACCACACAAACGTCGGGTCGGAAGAACGTGTAAAAATATACGCAACAGGCAATAAAAACACAACAAGCCTCATTAATGACAATACAAGCGGCATTATAGAATAGCCTAATCCCTGCAACACCCCCTGCACTGCAATGCTTACTCCCATAAAAACATAGCTTATCGTAGCAATTCTCATTACTTTAACGCAAGCCTCTTCAAGCCGGACAGATTCATCTGTACCCGCCATCCCGAAAACCTTTGAGAGTTGCACAGCAAATATCTGAAACAATACGCTGATAACTATGCTTACCAGTACCGTATCAGCAATGCCAAAAACCGCTCCTTGCGCAACCCTGCGCTTATCTCCCATACCATAATTGAAAGCAACCGCTGACATTATTGCGTTGCTCATACCGAAAGAGGCAAACAAAGCTATCTGCTGAATTTTATAATATATTCCGAAAGCACCCTTGAGCAAATCTGCCATATCGCCGGCGACAGAAAGTATCAATGTAAAAGCAAACATCATTACTGACAAAAGGACCTGCATAACCGCTGCGGTTATTCCTACGGAATATATACCTTTTATTATCCTCCACGAAGGTTTGAGATACTTCAGAGAATTTTTAACTTCTTTGTTTTTGACGTAATGAAAAATCATCGCGGTAAGAAGTGAAACGACTTGACCTATTACCGTCGCCCATGCTGCACCTGCCACGCCCATATTGCAAGGATATATAAATAACCAGTCAAGAATTACGTTTGTCAGCGCACCAAGTATCTGCGAAAACATTGAACAACCTGTTTTTCCTGTCGCCTGCAAAAACCTCTCGTATATTGTGTAGCCCAACGCGCCGAAACTACAACAACAGCATATCTGAAGGTAATCCGTCCCTGCCTCGATAACCTTTTCGTTGCCGTCTGCCTGCAAAGATATAAACCATTTTGCACCAAATATTCCGAAAATTAAAAATGCGATATATAAACACGCGCTCAAGAAAATACCGTTTCCGGCAACTCTTCCCGCTTTTTCGGTTTCTCCTTCTCCAAGACTTCTCGAAAGTAATACGTTTATTCCTACACCCGTACCGACACCTATCGCTATAATAAGAATCTGTACCGGAAAAGCGTACGTAAGAGCAAGATTCCCCTCTATGCCTCCTTCACCCATATTGACTACAAACACTGTGTCTACAACGTTATATATTGCCTGAAGTACCATTGAAATAATCATCGGCAATCCCAATTTCCAGATAAGGGATGAAATTTTGGTTTTTCCCAATACGCTTTGATTTTCTTTCATATAACCTCTCTTTTTCGCACTTTTTGCGAAGTTTTTCGCAAACAAAAAAGCGCAAGACCAAGCCGGTCTTACGCTTTTTTGTTTGCTCGCTTACTTTTTGCATTTTAACACTTCTGAAAAATTTTTTCAAATGTAAAACGCATTTTTTATTCTTTTTTTATCTTGTACCTGCCTATTCCGTACAGATATCCTCTGTCGACTTCTATTTCTTTGCCGTCTGAAGATATATCGAAAATTTTGTAATACATCCCGTTGCTAACGAAATAATTGCTGTTGCCCACTTCCTCAATCCTTCCGACAAGCGGCGGAACAGATTGTGTCTGCTTTCTTCTCTCTTCCTCTTCTTTCTTTTCCTGCTCTTTTCTCCTCTCTGCGGCACGGGCAGAAAACTCCTGCAGTTTTTGCGTGATTTCTTCAAGGTCTTCAAGAGAAAATTTTCTCTTCTCTTGATTTTCTCTTACAAATTCACGCAGACTTTCACGGGCGTTTTTCTTCTTTTCAATCTTTCTTGCGACAATCAGCGTATAATCGTCAAGCTTACCTTCTTCTGCAAACTCCGCAGCCTTCTCAAGCATTTTCTGCGCCGACTCAATATCCTGTTCTGTGCCGGTACCGTCCGCATACATTTCTGCACAACGCGCGCAGCAAAGCTCTGCCATGCCTGTATCGTCGCCGTTATCGGCAAACAGTTCTGCCGCTTTCAATGCGCAGGCAAGCGCGCTCTTATACGACTTTCTTTTGTAAAGTTCGTCTGAAAGACAGTACATACCCAGCGCAAAAACAGATTTGTTCCCGAACGCAAGTGATTTTTCTCTCTCAGCCGCGCTGTCGCCGCAATAACAGAATTCGTTGCACAGACGACACGTTTGAATAAGCAATTTTGCATACTTTTCGTCGTCTTCGCAGAATTCCGGCACTACGCTCTGCAATTTGCCTGCGTACATTGCAAGCAAAAGAAAATGTGCAAACGGGTCGCACGCTTTTATAAGCGCGTCTGCAAATGTCGTTCTGACGTCGTCGATTGCCGCCTCTATTTCTTCGTCTGACATACCGTCGAAATTGTCCCCTCTGTTCACAGCCGTAATGAACAATTCGAGTCCTGCACCGTAAGGGTGTCTGTTTACGTTTGAAAGTTCAAAAATCCAGCCGACGATTTGCTCTGTTCTTTCTCCTGCTTTCCAAGCCTCCATGCCGGGTACCGTCATCATAAACCCGCACATTGCCTTGCCTCTCTGACTTCCTCTCTCTGCAGCACTGTAATAAAGCTCTGCCGCTTTGTCAAAATCACCCTTTGCAACATGCTCTGACGCAAGGTCGCACAGCTTTGCGTTTTCTGCCGTTTCAGCAGGAAATACGTGCTTTACCTGCAAAGGCAATCCGTCTTCGTCAAGTTCCGGCAAAGCAATCAGATATTCTTCTACCGTCAACGGTTTCTTTATCTCTTTTTTGACGGCGGTCTCTTCGCTGACTTCGTTTACGTTTACCTTTGATGCTTGTTTTGCAGGTTTTGCAACATACTCGACTTTTTTCTCTTCTCTCAAATCCTGCTTTGTTTCCTCTATTCGCACGGTTGCGCAGACTGCTTTGCTTGCGACGCCGTTTTCAGACGTACTGCTCTGACCCGCGCCTACGATTACCTGCGGACGAGGCGGAATTTTGTTAAACGTACCTGAGATATTTCTTACGCGCTCAGAGTCATTGCCCGCTCCACTTTTTTTCTTTTTGGATTTCGCGGCAATTCTTGCGACGATAAACACAATTATTCCCGCTATCGCCGCAACAACGCAGATAAGCGTGATTATGCTGGTTGCGTCCATATCTCACCTCTTTCAGTCAAGAGGCACGATTACTCTTGTATACGACTGCTTTTTGCCTATACCTATCATATTCATAAGGTATCCGACAATATAAACGTAACACCAGCCGTAAAGAAAAGCCCATTTCTGTTTGCCCTTGAGTTCAAAATTCTCGTCAAGCATATAAACGCCTTGCCACAGCTTTGCCGCCTTCAGACCGTAAGGCAATACCCAGCCAATAACGATATAAAAAAGCCACTTTGCTTTTTTCGTCATTTTTTCCGCCTCGGCTTTTGTCAGCTCGATTGCCTTTTCAAGTTTTCCCGCCTCTGTAAGCTTGCGGTAAAGTTCGATTCCCTCTTCCTCTGTTGCTATCAGTACTTCCTGATAATTCTTCTTTGCCATCTTTTGTAATACCTCCATTTATATTGCGATTAATATAATTAATCATTATATGTATTATAGATTAATTTTCTTAATATGTCAACACTAATATTCAGATAATTTGATAGTATTTTATTTGGAGATGCGAAGATGATAAGATTACTTGAACTGCGTACGGAAAAGAAATTGTCGCAACGACGTATGGCTCAGATTTTCAATATCAGTCAGGGAACTTACAACAACTGGGAAAACGGCAAAACCCAGCCGTCTTTCGAACAGCTTATTTCCCTTGCCGATTTCTTTGAAGTTTCTCTCGACTATCTTTTGGGCAGAAACGATTTTGAGCAATACGCGTACTCTGACAATATGAAATCGGAAAGACGTCGCAGACTTATCAACCTTTTTGACGAACTCGACGATGCAGACCAGGAATCTCTGCTGCGCCTGCTTGCGCGAAAACAAAAATAGACCTTCTCTTGTCATGCCGCTTGAGTTTAACGTATACCGGCAATTCTCCGCACGCATTACGCGTGCGTTTTTTTCACTTTTTTATCCTTTTTGACTATTGATTTATTAACGACAAAGTTATAAGATTAAAATATAAAGTCATGGGGGAAATTCTATGGACGTAAACACAAAAACCGTTCTATCTTATATCCGCAATCCGTTTTTTGCTGCTCACCTTGAACTCGTAAAAAAATACGTATACGAAAAAGTTGCTGTCTTCGACTGCGAAATAGCGGTAACGGACGAGCCTGTCCCTTACGAAGACAGACAAGCCCTCGTATACCGCAAAATCCGCCGCGGAGAAAAATGGGGAAAGCTCTTCTCTTGCGCCTGGTATAAGCTCACAGCCACTCTGCCGAGAGAAATCTGCGACGATAAAAACAATTACGTCGCAGTATTCGACCTGGGCGGCGAAGGCTGCGTATTTGATGACGACGGGGTCGTACAAGGACTTACCGACGTAATGGGCGTTGCCGACTTTATGCAGACGGTCAAAGGCAAAAAAGTCGTCGTACTTGATAAGTTGAAAACTTCTATAGGTTCTCCTCTCACCGTATGGATAGAAAGCGGCAACAACCGCAAACCCGACGGGGCAAAATTCAAAGGCGCGTACGTAGCGAAAATACACCGCACCATACTTGAATATTATTATGACTTTCTCTCCCTTTATCAGTACTCTCTGATATGCGGCAATTCAAAGAAGAGGCACGCAATAAACCGCGCGCTGATAAAAGCCTGCTCTTATGTCCGCATACCCGACGACGCATGCTGTTCACGCGCAAGACAGGCTCTCACCCCTTTTCTCACTTTAAACTACAGAACCGACTTTACTGTTTACGCCACGGGACACGCTCATTTGGATTTGGGCTGGCTGTGGCCGATAAGAGAAACAAAGAGAAAAGCGGAAAGAACCTTTTCAAACGCGCTTGCGAACATAGAAAAATATCCCGATTACATTTTTGGCGCAAGTCAGCCTCAACAGTTTAAATGGATAAAAGAGCGCAGACCCGCTCTTTACGCAAAAATCAAAAAAGCGGTTGAAGACGGCAGGATAGAACCTCAGGGCTGTATGTGGGTAGAACCGGACACCAACGTCCCCTGCGGAGAAAGTCTTATAAGACAATGCAAATACGGTAAGGCTTTCTGGAAACAGGAATTTGACAAAGACTGCGATATGTTGTGGGTGCCGGACGTATTCGGTTACAGCGGCGCGCTGCCTCAAATCCTGCGCGGCTGCGGCGTGGACAGATTTATGACGATAAAACTGAGCTGGAATACGGTAAACAAATTTCCTCACCACTCATTTATCTGGCAGGGTATCGACGGCTCAGAAGTTCTCGCACACATGCCACCCGAAGGAGATTACAACTCCACCGCAAGTCCGATAGCAGTGCAATCAGCCGAAAAACAATACCGCGAAAAGGACGTGAGCAAAAACGCTCTGATGCTCTTCGGCATAGGCGACGGAGGAGGCGGTCCGGGAGAATATCACCTCGAAATGCTTGAAAGATGTAAAAAAATTGACGGTCTTCCCCGCGCAAAACAAACACGGGCAATAGAATTTTTTGACGAACTGAGCAAAGAGCGCGACTCTCTCCCACGTTATAAAGGAGAACTATACCTTGAAAAGCATCAGGGGACATATACAACTCAGTCAAAAATGAAACGCTACAACCGCACGATTGAAAGGCAGCTCATGCTGACAGAGTGGCTGTGCGCCGTCGCACAGAAATCAGGAGCGGAATATCCACGTAAGGAACTGGACGAAATATGGCAGGAAGTGCTGCTCTATCAGTTCCACGATATGCTGCCCGGTTCGTCAATCAACAGAATTTACAAGGAGTGCCATGAACGCTACGAGGTGATGCTGAGTCAACTTGAAAAACTCAAATCAAACGCACTTGCCTCAATCAGAAACGGTAAAACTTCTCCTCACATTGTCAACGACTCTCCTTTTGACAGAAAGGGCTATACCGTATACGAAGGCACTACGTGGTCGTACGATGTACCGGCATATTCTTGCGCAGAACTTCTGCCGGCAAACGAAGAAGAGTGCAACGTCGGGCTGAAAACGGGTCCCGACAGCATAGAAAATTCAGTTGTCAGAGTCGTATTCAATAAAGACGGCGAAATAGTCAGCATAAAAGATAAAACCGACAACGGGCGAGAGTACGTCAAGTCTGCCTCCGCTACGCTCAGGATTTATACTGACAAACGCATGTACCCGTACAACGCGTGGGATATTGACAGCAATTACGAAAAAAGACCCAGCGAGAAAATGCGGCTTGTGGGTGCAAAAACTTACGTCAAAGACGGCAAAGCTGTCTGCGAACAGGCTTTTGCATACAACAACTCTAAAGTTAAACGATACGTGTATCTGTGTCCCGACTGCCCGGTCGTATACTTTGACAACGTTGCCGTATGGCAGGAAACTCACAAGATGATGAGAGCAGATTTCTTCCCCTCCGATTTTGCGGACAAGGTCAGCTGCGATATACAGTTCGGACACATAGAAAGAAGTACAAAGACAGAAAATTCTATTGAAACGGCTCAGTTTGAAATCTGCGCGCATAAATGGGTGGACGTATCGGACAAGGATTACGGAATCGCTCTTCTCAACGACTGCAAGTACGGGCACCGCGTCAAAAACGGCAAAATAAGCCTCAATCTTTTGCGTTCTACAGTCTATCCCGACCCCGAGGCAGACAGAGGCAAACACACCTTCTCTTACGCTGTATTCCCTCACAAGGGAGGGGCAAAAGACGCAGACCTGCGCAAATATGCTTACCAGCTCAACAGACCTCCCGTCATAGTCCCCTTCGGCGCAGACGTAAAAGGCGTACGTACCGACAACCCGAACGTAATCGTCGACTCTGTTCACGCTTGCGAAGACGGCAGTATAGCGGTAAGACTTTACGAGAGTTCCGGCACTATGCAGCGATTCAGACTGCTCAGCGATTTTGACTGCAAAAACCTCTGTCGCGCCGATTTGCTGGACGGCAATCTTCAGCCGTTACAAAACGATGAAATAAAAATCCTTCCGTTCAGAATAATGACGGTTATTCTCAGGTAAGTCGCAAATATCGACATAATGCAAAGACTCCGCAACAACTTCAGTTGCGGAGTCTTCTCAATACTAAGTTCAGGCATATTACGGATATCGGTAAATTCTTTAAACCATACCTTCCACGTCCTGCACCGACAAACTACGAAAACGCATTATGCCGTGATTTGCCATTGTTACGAACTTCTTTTCGGCTTGTATTGCATTATCGGCTTAATACTACGTTGTCGTAAAGCTTTACGTCGTTTACGTCAGTGATATCCAGTATAATCCCGTTATGCTTGCCCGTGGAGTATATCGGAGCCTGATTTATCATGCTGACTATTACCTGTACCGAAAGATTTGCAGGATTGTCGCAGGTCTGTATTGCAATTTCGGGATTGAGTGTCGTAACGTATTTGTATGTAGACGACCCTGCATAACCGTGATGCCCCAGTTTGAGAACGTTTACTTTGCCCACTTCGGGCGCAATACGACTTTCATCCCCGTCGAAGTTGTTCAGGTCGCCGCTGAGCATTACCCTGTAACCGTCTTTCTCCACAAGCACCGCCAGAGAGTTTTCGTTCTCACCCACCTTTTCTCCCTCTGTCGCCTCTTGACCGTTAAACAGCGTTATCCTGAAATTGCCGAAATCGAACGCGACGTTTTCAAGGTCCTGTATAAGCTCAACTCCCTTTGCGTTTATCGCGCCCAACGTCTGGTTGTAAACTTCGAGATTATCCCAATTGTTCACTTCAGAACTCTTTATCCTGTCCTCGTAATAGCGTTTAAGATACGCCCTTTCAACCTGAACGTTGTCCTGCATTATGACTGTGTCGAATCCGCCCAGATGGTCTGAGTGCGCGTGCGTTCCCAGTATAAATTCAAGCTTTATCAGCCCGTTTTCGTCTGCGCAGAATTCATTGAGGTATTTTACGACGTAATCCTCGTAACCCTGCAATTCAAGGCTGTCAAATCCTCTGGGATTGTCCGTGTCTTCTCCGCAGTCAATCAACGCAAACTTACCGTCGCTTTCAAGAAGAATCGCGTCGCTGTTTCCTACATTGAGAAAATGTATTCTGTCGCCGCCTTTGCTGCCGTCCCATGCATTGAACGTGTATTTGTCGTCAAGTGCTGCGCCGAACAATGCGCAACTGAGCGCGACTATACCGGCTATCAAAAGCAATCCCGCTATGACAGCCGCCGTAATTATCAAAGCCTTTTTTGCCGTTCTGCTCATATTCTCACCTCAACAAATCATTATTTATTTCCTCAATCGGGGTTTTCTGCAAACGCATCTGCGTCAGCTCGCATGTTTTCTTCTATTATGATGTCTTCAAACTTTTCTCTGGCGAGAATTTTGAGAAAGCCTCTTTCACCTCTCTCCTTTCTCTCCCTGACGTCGTTTTTAATAAATTCTTTTTTTCTGGCACGAAAGGCGTTGTAATCTTCCATAAACTTTTTTCGTTTTTCAGCCGCTGCCTTCTTTTCTTTTTGTTTTCTTTCGGCTTTTGCCAATTTTACCGCTCTGTCGGCATCCTTAACCGTCGCGCCGTCGGCAATAAGCTTTTTGCGATAATCTTCAAGTTCTCTCTGACAATCTTCTTTTTCTTTTGCTCGCGCAAGTCTTATTTTTTCCGCCTCTTTTTTCTGCGCCTCGACTTTTTGCTTTTCTATCTGATTCTCGCGCTCCTTTTCTTCGAGATACAACGCATATTTTTCTCTCAGCTCTTCGTCGGCAAGTCCCGCGCAGTCTTCTCTGCCGCAGAACTTCTTATATTCAAGCCTCTCTCTTATCGCAACCATGTCAGCAGCTTTGAGATTGCAGAACAGATACGGCAGCGCAGAAAGCGCGCTTGCTATCATAGCAACTATTACCACCCACTGGATAATAGGCTCCCTGACTTCTGCCTGCGTCAGTATGGAATAATCCGTGATTCCGGTAACCTCGTTTTCGACCAGCCCGAAATTCTCGTATATCATAGAGAAAGTTACTGTAGAAAGAATCGTTCCTATCGTAGTTATCATAAGCATAAAATTCTGTGCAAACCCTTCAAGCCTCGTGCCGTATTTATCCTGATGATAGTCAAGACCGTCGGACAGAATACTCGTCTGCATTATATACTGCGGACCTGACGCAAAATTGTAGAAGAACAATGCTATCACAAAAAACACAAACCCGTTTTTGAAAGTAAACAGCATAAGAAGTGCCGCGGCACAGTTGAGCGCGTGCGCGAAAAACGCCGCGTTTTTCGTTCCCATCTTCTTCATAAGCAACGGGGCAAGTATTATTCCGGGTGTGAATCCTACCGAAACTATCGACTGAATTATACCTTGTGCAGCAGAATTTCCCAGCTGATATGTGCATACCCACGCCAGCAATACTCCTATACCGCCTTTGAAACCTTCAAAAAATTTAGATACGGATACAATCCAGAAATATCTGCTCTTGCTTATCTCTTTAAGTCCCTTGAAAAACGGGAGTTTTTCCTCTTTTTCCTTCTCCTTCTGCAACGTGCGCTCTCTGGTGTTTGTCATCACAAGAAGTCCCATCAGAAAACCGACGACGGCAAACATCGGAAAGAAAATCCTGTATGTCAGAATATTTGTCATACAGTCTTTGCCAAGAAAAAGCCCCGCCAGCGACGGCAGCAACAGCTGCACAAGGCTGGGCCCTAAATTAGCCAGAAATTCTGATACGCTGAGTATCTTGGTCCTTTCGTAAGAGTTTGGGGTTATTATCTGCGATACGCCCATATATGCGTTGTTGTAAAGCGGCTGAGCAATCGTTACAAGATTTATCAGTATGCCCACGACGACCACTTTAAGCGTCGTCGGAGTTTCAAGCGGTATGTATGCCATGCCTATTATCCCTACCACCGTAGGTATGCCTGCCCACAGCACATATGGTCTGAACTTGCCTATTTTCGTCCGCGTGTTGTCAACAAGCATACTGACGAAAGGCGTTTTTATTATGCTTATCAGATTTGTAATTACCGTAAGTATTATAAAATGTCGCGGGCTAAGCCCGTAAACCGAACCGAAAAGCAGACATGTGGACGCAAGCGTCATATATGATAAAAGAGAACCCAGAGTCTTTATGCCCATACCGCCTATGCAAAACGTGAAAACTTCTTTGTACGACACATATTCGTTCTTTCTGGGTCTTTCCCAATAACTGCGTATATCGTAGCGGATATCCGATATTTTCCCCATTATCAAAATCTCCCCGACGTTGAAAATTTTTGCATTATATGCTATTATAATTTTAACATTAATATCGCATATTGATAAAGTCGGAAAAAATGTATGAAAGTTAAAAAAATCAACCTCAGCGACGAGGCAACCGTATTATGGAACTACTACAATCCCTCAATGCCTTTTTTTGTCGGCATTATAGGCTCGTCTGATTGTCTTTCTTCAAACGACAAAGACTACTTCGTCGAAAGAAACAATTCTCAGATTACGGCGATAGAATACGTCAGAAAAGGTAGCGGCACGCTGGAGATAAACGGCAAGACTTTCAGAGTCAACGAAGGCGACGTCTTTTTTGTAAAAAAGAACAGTTCTCACCGATATTATCCTGACAAGAACAACCTGTGGATAAAAGACTGGATTGTCATCGACGGAGAACTCTCCCGGAAAATGCTGGACTGGTATCTGCCTAAGGACGTTTACGTGCAGCATTTTAACGCAGAATATATGTTTTCAGGTATGCGCGACCTGCTCAAGAGCTATTCTGACAACATTGAAGAATTTATAAAATACGCCACCCTCCTGTTCTGCAGTTTTATCGTCGACCTGAACGCATCGCTGACGCGCAACGAAAACGGCGTATCATATCAGGTAAAAAACATTATAGATTACTCTTCTCACCAAAATCTATCCATAAAAGACATCGCCGACAAACTGCACTATTCTGTCAACTACGTCATACGCTCTTTTAAAAAAGATTTAGGCATGACTCCTGCGAGATATTACCTCAAACGCAAGATAGACCTTGCCCAGATGTATCTGCGAACAAGCGACGAAACGGTAAGTGAAATATCCGATAAGCTGAACTTTATAGACCAGCACTACTTCGCAAATGCCTTTAAACGCGAAACAGGGCTGACTCCAAGCCGCTACCGTGCAAAATTCAGAAACTGATTTATGTGAAAAAAATAACATATTGCGTCAGCCCTGCTCCCGACATATTTTTATCTGTTAAATTTTACACATAATTTTGATTTGACAACAATAAAACCACCCGTTCAGATGTGGGTTTTTGCCTGTATATTTCAGATAAAGCTAAAAACGTTATGCCTATCTGAGCTCGCAGTGTTAAATTTGTTCTTACATCGTTGTTTATTTTTTCCTCTCATGCTGGTATATCTGCATCTCGTCATATTCTTCAGACTTTTTTTATTCACCGCCGCTCTAAGCAATTCTCGCATCATTTTACTCTCTGTTTTGTCTGAATCATTTTAGACTTTATGCTGCGTCGCGAGAAGTGCTGACATTGAGAG